>NZ_JAMFRV010000129.1 GCF_026224925.1 Pseudomonas sp.
GATGTCACCGTCGAAGTCCAGCACGTACACCCGAGGCTTTGGCTCGGCGAGCTTCTTCTGCTTCTTAAGGGCCTTGGCCTGCTCTTTGCGCAATACCTTTAGCCGGTCTTTATCCAGCATCGACTGCTCAAGCCGGTCACGCAGCGCTTTATAAAAGTCGTTGAGTTTACTGACCTGCAACTGCCCCATAGATTTACGGCGGCCTTTGCTGCGCACTGAAGCGAATGCCGCCAACACGATCAGAATGGCGACGACCAAGGTCACCGTCTTGGCTAAAAAGCTCGCGTATTCAACTAGAAAATCCACAGTTACTCCTCAAAAACAGTGCGCCCCTTCATCAAGGGGCTACAAAAAACTACCAAAAAGCTACGATTGACCCAAGCATACCGACGTGCCTTGCAGACAGCCAGCCTGCGAGCAAGTAACAGTCGGCCCATGAATCTCATTCAAACAAGCGTATGTTTTTTTATTGACAGCCTTTGAGCATCCTCCTAACCTCGCCAGACCTCCAGCGCACCGGGATGAAGCGGACGTGGGCAGCATCTATTTGATTCGACATGGCCAAGCCTCCTTTGGTGCGGACGATTACGACGTTCTTTCACCGATGGGCTTTCGCCAAGCAGAAATACTCGGCGCGCACCTGGTTCAACTGGACGTGCGCTTTGATCGTTGCGTGTCAGGTGACCTGCGGCGCCAACAGGACACCGCACAAACCGCGATGGCGCAATTGAATGCGGTCGGGCATACCGTGCCTACCCTTGAAATTGATTCAGCCTTCAACGAGTTCGATGCCGACGCAGTGATCCGTGCGCTGCTACCGGCCATGCTGCCTGACGAACCAGAAGCCTTGCATGTGCTGCGAAATGCCGCACAACATCGCGCAGAGTTTCAGCGTCTGTTCGCCTTGATCATTGATCGCTGGCTGAGCGGCAACTACGACAAACCGGGCCTACAAAGCTGGTTGGGGTTTGCCGAGCAGGTTCAGTCCGGCCTGCACCGAGTGCTGGACAGCGCAGGCAGCAAAGACCGCATCGCTATCTTTACGTCCGGCGGCACCATCACCGCCCTACTCCATTTGATTACCCAAATGCCCGCGCGTCAGGCGTTCGAACTCAACTGGCAAATTGTTAATACCTCGCTAAACCATCTCAAGTTTCGGGATCGCGAGGTGGCCCTGGCCTCTTTCAACAGTCACGCGCACTTGCAACTGATGAAGGATCCGGCGCTCATTACTTATCGCTGAACTGTTTATGGCTCAGCTACTTAACGTTGAACCTGGCCCCATCGCGACGCTAACGTTCGCCGGGAACCTAACCACATGCCCCACCAGCCCCAAAAAAGGATTAACACCATGACCTCCGTAGCCGATGCCGTTCAAGCAATGAAAGCCAAGTTCAACCCAAGTGCCGCTGCGGGCCTGGACCTGGTTTTTGGTTTCCGTATCGATGAAGACAAAAATTTTTCGCTGATCGTCAAAAACAGTACCTGCGAGCTGCAAGAGGGCGTAAACCCTGATGCACAAGTGACTCTGGTTATGGACGGCGAAACCCTGGACGGCATCGTCAGCGGCGAAACCGATGGCATGCAAGCGTTCATGGGCGGCAAATTGCGCGCGGAAGGCGACATGATGTTGGCGATGAAGCTCAGCGAACTGTTTCCTTCGTAAGCATTAGCGGTGTAAAGCCGAAGCTTCCGGGCTTCGGTTTTTTTTCGTCTGGCAGACGTGTTTGGCGGGCAATCAAAGCCAATGATTTGGCAGCAACACGCTGGTCTATAAGGCGGCTTTTGCCTTGTGAGCGATCGGTCGCCGCATTAGATTAGTCAATAATGTCTGGCCCTAATAATAAGCAGAAGGGATACGCATGGCGCTTACTGATCAGTCCACACAGATTCGCGCTGGCGAAGAACTCGACGCCAGCCTCATTGATCCTTACCTCAAAACCCATATTCCCGGTTTGAGTGGTGTGCCAGAGATCAGCCAGTTCCCCGGCGGCGCCTCAAACCTGACGTACCTGATTCGCTACCCGAAACAGGAGTTCGTGCTGCGTCGTCCGCCCTTCGGCAGCAAAGCCAAATCCGCCCACGACATGGGTCGCGAATACCGGATTCTGAATCAGCTCAGCGATGGCTTTCCGTATTGCCCCAAGGCCTACGTGCATTGCATCGACGATACGCTGATCGGTTCCGAGTTCTATGTCATGGAGCGGGTCAACGGGATCATCCTGCGCTCGGAACTGCCAGCAGAACTGAATTTCGATACCCAACAGACCACGGCGCTGTGCAAGAACTTCATCGACAAACTGGTGGAACTGCACCGGGTCGATTACGTCGCTTGTGGGCTGGCCGACCTTGGCAAACCCGAGGGTTATGTCGAACGTCAGATCAGCGGATGGAGTGATCGTTACGAAAAAGCACGCACTCCGGATGCCCCAAGCTGGGACAGCGTCAGGGCCTGGCTCAACGAAAAGATGCCGGCTAACCACCCGGTTTCCAGCATCGTGCACAACGACTACCGCTTCGACAACGTGATCCTCGACCCCGCCAACCCGATGCAAATCATCGGCGTGCTGGATTGGGAGTTGACGACCATTGGCGACCCGTTGTTGGATCTGGGCAACACCCTCGCCTACTGGATCGAAGCGGGCGACCCCGCTCCCGTGCAGTTGATGCGTCGTCAACCAAGCCATGCGCCGGGCATGCTCACCCGACGCGAGTTTGTCGACTATTACGCTGAGCGCTCAGGCATCCAGATCGACAACTTCGATTTCTATTACACCTACGGCCTGTTCCGCCTGGCAGGCATCGTCCAGCAAATTTACTACCGCTTTTTTCACGGCCAGACCCAAGACAAACGCTTCGCGCAGTTCATTCATATGAACACGCTGCTGGAGCACATGAGCCTACAAGTGATCGATAAATCCAGCCTTTGATTGCGACGATATAAGGAAGAAAACATGTCCAAGACCCAACTGTTCGACCTCGACGGCAAGATCGCTTTCGTATCCGGCGCCAGCCGTGGCATTGGTGAAGCCATTGCCAAGCTACTGGCCCAGCAAGGCGCTCACGTGATTGTCTCCAGCCGTAAAATCGACGGCTGCCAGCACGTAGCAGACGCGATCATTGCCGATGGCGGCAAAGCGACGGCGATTGCCTGCCATATCGGCGAAATGGAGCAGATCCAGAGCACGTTTGCGCACATCCGCGAGCAGTTCGGGCGATTGGACATTCTGGTTAACAACGCAGCGACCAATCCACAATTTTGTAACGTGCTGGACACCGACCTCAGTGCGTTCCAGAAAACTGTGGACGTGAATATTCGCGGCTACTTCTTCATGTCGGTGGAAGCCGGCAAGCTGATGCGTGAACACGGTGGCGGCAGCATCATCAACGTCGCATCGATCAACGGCATTTCACCCGGTGTGTTCCAGGGCATCTATTCAGTGACCAAGGCCGCAGTGATTAACATGACCAAGGTCTTCGCCAAGGAATGCGCCGCCTTCGGTATTCGATGCAATGCGCTTCTACCCGGTCTGACTGACACCAAGTTCGCCTCGGCATTGGTGAAAAACGACGCCATCCTTAATATGGCGTTGGCGCAAATCCCCCTTAAACGTGTGGCAGCCCCCAGCGAAATGGCGGGAGCAGTGCTGTACTTGGCCAGTGATGCGTCCAGTTACACTACCGGTGTTGCGCTCAACGTCGACGGTGGCTTCCTGTCCTGAGTCATCGGCCTCACTGATAAACAGCCTGCGGGCTGTTTTTTTACGGCTCAAGTAACGAATATATATTCCATTTATAATTTTTAAAGAATATATTTTCCGAACAATAACTCCAAAGGACACCGTCATGCGTCAGTTTTCTCAAATCCCTGCCGGGTTACCTCAACTGGGTATCGGCCTGATTGGCACAGGGTTCATGGGGCGCGCCCATGCCATGGCCTTTCGCAACGTCAGCGCCGCGTTTTCACTGCCGGTCCAGGTGCACCTCGCCGCCTTGGCCGATGCCGATGCCACCCGCGCCGCACGGTGCGCCAGTGATTGGGGTTTCGACCATGCGCACAGTGACTGGCAACAGCTGATCTGCGATCCCGAAGTGGATATTGTTGCGATCACCACACCGAATCATCTGCACTACCCCATGGCCATGGCGGCGGTGGAAGCCGGCAAAATTGTGTACTGCGAAAAGCCATTAGCTGTCAGCCTCGCCCAGGCGGACGAGATGCGTAACGCCGCTAAAGAGGCAGGCGTGATCACCCGAGTGGGTTACAACTATCAGCACAACCCCATTATCGGCTTGGCCCGGCAGATGATTGATAACGGAGAGCTGGGCGACATCGTCAGTTTTCACGGTGAGTTCAGCGAAGATTTCATGGGCGATGCCGCTACACCGTGGTCGTGGCGCTGTGAAGAAACTCACGCGGGTGGCGCATTGGCCGACCTGGGCAGTCACTTATTGGCGCTAGCTCGTCATCTGTTGGGCGATGTCGAAGCCGTGTGCGCAGACTCCAACACCGTACACGCTCAACGCCCCGCCGCTGCCGGCAGCAACGAAACACGTAGTATTGCGGTAGATGACCAAACCCACGCCTTGCTGCGCTTCGCCAATGGCGCACGCGGAACTTTCAGCAGCAGTTGGCTCAAACACGGCTACAAAAATCACCTGGCGTTTGAAATCAGTGGAACCCGTGGCACGATCGCATTCGATCAAGAACGGCTCAACGAGCTGCAGGTGTGTCGTGCGGGCCAGGCCGGTTTTCAGCGGGTTCTAGCCGGCCCCTCGTTGCCCGGCTACGCCGCGTTCAGCCCGGCACCTGGGCACCAACTGGGTTACAACGAACTGAAAACCCTTGAAGTGCATGCCTTGATCCAAGCCGTTTGCAACCAAGGCAAAGAAGGTCCGGACTTCGAAGAAGCCTGGCAAGTGGAGCGTCTGGCAACAGCCATCCGAGTGGCGGCGCGAGAACTGCGATGGGTGCGGATTGAAGAAGTGTAAATCCGATACCGCTGGTTTTCCTGTGGGAGATTCTATGTTTGAAAGCAATCCACAGATCCTGGTGGTGCGAACTTGTTCGCGAAGGTAGCGCCGCGGTATGTCTGATAAACCGCGTCGTCTTCTTCCCGAACAAGTTCGGTCCCACCGAATCTCGGCATGCCGCCAGATTTGGGGCAATTCGCCCTGTGGGGAGTCAAGCTTGCCTGCGAATGGGGCGACGCGGCTTGCCTGAAACCGTACGTTGAGGATGTCTGGCGCTCTCGGTTATGGGTAAAATATCCGGCTTCTGGCGCAGCCTTCTGCCCAACTGCCGTATAAGTTGAAAACTCCCCCATGCCGCTCGAACTCAGTGTTGATCTGACCACCCTTGTTGTTCTTACCGTCGTCGCTTTTATTGCGGGCTTCATTGATGCCATTGCCGGTGGCGGCGGCCTGCTGACTACTCCGGCGTTGATGACCGCAGGCTTGCCCCCGCATCTTGTGCTGGGCACCAACAAACTCAGCTCCACGTTTGGCTCAGCAATGGCCAGTTATACCTTCTTCCGACGCAAGCTATTCGATCCTAAACAATGGGTTCACGCATTGCTGGGTACGGCAGTCGGCGCCCTCATCGGGGCAGTGGTCGCGCATTACCTGCCTGCCGAATGGATCAACCAGATGCTACCGGTGGTGGTGTTCGGCTGCGGCCTCTATCTTTTGTTCGGCGGTGTGCCCAAGGCGCCACTGGACAGCAACGCCCCCATCAAAAAGAAATGGCAGCTACCGCAAGGCTTGGGCCTCGGATTTTACGATGGGGTTGCCGGACCTGGCACCGGCGCTTTTTGGACGGTCAGCTCATTGCTCATCTACCCGCTGGACCTGGTGAAAGCCAGCGGCGTGGCGCGGACCATGAACTTCGTCAGCAACGCCGCAGCGCTGTCAGTGTTCATATTTTCCGGGCAGGTGGATTGGCTGATCGGCCTGTGCATGGGCTCCTCATTGATGGTCGGAGCCTTCTTTGGTGCCCGTACGGCGATTCAGGGCGGTGCAAAGTTTATCCGCCCGGTGTTCATCGTAGTAGTGCTCGGCCTGACCGTGCGTCTAGCCTGGCAGCACTGGTTTAGTTAACCCAAGACGTTCGGCCAGATAGCTATCTATCAGGTAACGAGCGATTGAGCGGTTGGCTGGCAACGGAGGTAAGTCGTTGACATGAAACCAGGCCGCATCTTCGATTTCATCGGCCTGCGGGACGATGTCGCCGCTTTCGTATTCGGCATGGAAGCCCAGCATCATTGAATGCGGGAAAGGCCAGCATTGACTGCCCATGTACTGAATGTTTTTGACCTTCAGTTGCACCTCTTCCATGACTTCGCGGCGCACACAATCTTCGACCGACTCACCCGGCTCGGCAAAGCCCGCCAAGGTGCTGTAAACCCCGGTAACGAAGCGCGGCGAGCGTGCCAGCAGGATCTCGTCACCCCGGGTGACCAGCACGATCATGCTCGGCGAAATACGCGGGTAATGGCGTAAATTACAGTGCTCGCAGTACATTGCGCGCTCGCCCTGCACTTGCTGCATCGGTAAACCACAACTGCCGCAAAAACGGTGTTCCCGCGCCCACGTGCTGATCTGCGCCGCGTAACCCAGTTTCTTGTAGACGTCGAAGTCGCCTTCCAGCATGAACTGACGCAGCCCTTGCCAGGTGCAACCTTCGACATCTGCAGGTTGCTTGAGCACCAACAGGTACACCGGCTCGCCATCAAAATGGCCAATACCGTGTTCACTCAGTACCGACAAGTCCTGACGCTTGAGCCATTCCCGAGGGAACATCGCGCCGTTGTCATCGCGCAGGAACCCTTCCGGGCTATGAACCACAGCCCAACCGCCACTGAGTTGGGTATCAAGGACGGCAGTTGTCCAACGTGTCATGAAAATCTCCGGGCGCTTTTTATTATCAAAGGCCAATTATCCAAGGCTACTTCTTATGAAAGGCTAATGGTCGAACACCGCTTTCTGTTTACTCATGTGTGCAGCCACGGCCAGCCGCAAGTCAGCAGATTGCAGCATGGCGGCGTTCCACGTCGCGACGTATTCAAGGCCATCGTCGATTCGGTGATCACGCATGTAACTAATCATCTCCTTGGTGCCGGCAATGGCGATCGGTGATTTAGCGGCAATTTCCTGCGCAATCTCCAACACACCTTGCAACAGGCTTGGGGTGTCAGCGAACCGACGATTGACCAAGCCGATGCGGCACGCTTCTTCTGCGCCAATAGTACGCCCGGTGTAGGCCAATTCGCGCAACATACCATCACCAATGATCCGCGGTAGTCGCTGCAAGGTGCCGACATCCGCGGCCATGCCCATGTCGATTTCTTTGATAGCGAACTGAGCATCGTCGGCGGCATAGCGCATGTCGCAGGCCGAGATCAAATCGATCGCCCCGCCCAGGCAGTAACCCTGAATCGCCGCCAGCACTGGTTTGCGGCAGTTGTCGACCGCATTAAAAGACGCCTGCATCTGCAAAATTTTGCGCCGCAGCATCCGTGCATTGCGGCCCACGTCTTTGCCTAACTCTGAGGCCAACGAGGCCAGCATCATCAGATCAATGCCGGAGGAAAAATGCTTACCGGCACCACTGAGAACCACCACGCGCACCTCTTCGGTGTCATCGATCCATTGAAAAATATCGATGATCTCAGTCCAGAACGCAGCGTTCATGGCGTTGACCTTTTCCGGCCGATTGATTTGCACGTGGGCAATGTTATCGGTCAGCTCGACGTGGAACGCTTGGTAATCGGACACGGCAGTCCTCCTGGAGAGCAAAAATGAGCGGGTTTAACCCCGGCCAAACTATAACAAGCTGGCCCCGAACGGCGTAAGGCTATGTTTACGCCAATTTCCGGGATTCCAAACGCACTCATTTGAATGAACTCACTGTAAAACCCACCATAAAAGTCTGAACGGAGGCGAGTTACTGAGGTCAAGAGAAATAAGGCCGTTATAGAACCGCCAAATTCGATTTTCAGGCGGTACTAGACAACTCCAGCAGCTTCAGAAGCCGCTGATTAAATCCTATTTCCAGGTCGCAAGAGGGCGATTTTTGATCACACTAAAAGCAGCGACCGGTATTACCGGTCTGGATGACATCCTCTCGGGAGGTCTTGCTCGCAGCCACATATTCCTTCTTGAAGGCCAGCCGGGAACGGGCAAGACCACCGTGGCCTTACAGTTTCTGTTAGCGGGGGCTAGCATCGGCGAGCGTTCGTTGTACATCACTCTCTCGGAAACCGAGCGAGAGTTGCGCGAAGGCGCGTGCTCCCATGGGTGGGAGTTGGATGACTCCATTGAAATTTACGAGCTGACGCCCCCCGAAAGCTTACTCAATGCCGAACATCAGCAAAGCCTGTTGTATTCGTCTGATCTGGAACTCGGTGAAGCGA
>NZ_JAMFRV010000130.1 GCF_026224925.1 Pseudomonas sp.
CTGGCAATCGCAAATAGATCGTCAAACAAAGAAGATTTTTTGGACATGAGTACTCTGATATTGAAAAGCCATTGCGACGATACGTGGCCGATTAAAAAGTGTCTAGGACACGGGACAAACCCATCACCTTCACCCCCGGAAAGCCCCGCTTTAAGCAACGTTAAACCGCCGTAGTGCGTTACCTACAGAGCCCTCGGACCGATCCCACAGCATAAGAGGGCTCCCCCCGGCTTCGCATTTTTCCGTTCACTGAGAGAATTGCCGCCCGGATTTTCAGTCCTGATTTTCGTGTGGCGAAGCGGCTCAAAAAAAAAGCTTCGTACGGATACTGATCAACAACAAGGAACGTAGCATGGCACTTACTTTGGCCAAGAACCAAACCATCTCCCTTGCTAAAACTGCAGGAGGCGATCTTAAAAAAGTCACCTTGGGGCTAGGTTGGGACCCGGCAAAACCTAGTGGTTTTTTCTCAAAGATATTGGGCGGTGGCAGCCAGGAAATAGACCTCGACGCCTCTTGTATCGTGCTGGACGCGGACAAAAAGCCGGTTGATTTGGTGTGGTTCCGTGCTCTTCAATCCACAAACGGCGCCATCAAACACTCGGGTGACAACCGTACCGGTGAAGGTGATGGCGATGATGAGTCCATCACCGTAGACCTGGAACAGCTGCCTGCTCTGGTGAAGTACCTGGTGTTCACCGTAAACGCCTTCACGGGACAGAACTTCGACAAAATCGAAAACGCCACCTGCCGCATTCTGGATTCGTCAAATAGTAAAGAACTGGCGCGCTTCAATCTGTCAGAGAAAGGCAAACACACCGGCATCGTGATGGCCTACTTGAGCCGATCGGCTTCGGGTTGGGATTTCACCACCCTCGGTGAAGCCACAAAGGGCCGCACTGCAGATGATCTGGTGACCTTAGCTATCCAGGCGCTGCGGACATGATCAGCCTGGTGCCAGGCGCTAACGCATCGGTGGCGTCGGCACAGGTCATCGTGACTGTCAGCTATAAGCCCCTGTCGGGTGCAGACATCGATATTTCAGCATTCGTCCTCGCGGCAGACGGCAAGGTGCGTGGCGACCAGGATATGTGTTTTTTCGGCCAGAAAGAGGTCTGCGGCGGGGCAGTTCAAATCACCGACACTGCATCAGGTCGCAGCACTTTCACCCTGGACTTAAGCCGTCTGGAAGCTGCCGTCGACAGGGTCGCCCTTACCGCCACGGTCCATGAAAACAAAGCCAGCTTCAGCAGCGTCTCGCAATTGTCAGTAGCCCTCAGCAGCGGTGTTGAAGCGGTTATTCCTACAACAGGAATGGTGGAAACCGCACTGATTCTTGGTGAGTTCTATCGCCGACAGGGCGCATGGAAATTCCGCTGCGTAGCGCAAGGTTTCTCCGGTGGTCTAGAGCCATTGGCCAAACACTTCGGGGTCGAAGTAGCGTCGCCTGCTGCTGAACCTGTGGTTGCACCCACGCAAGCCCCCGCTCCGGTAGTACCTCCTGCGCAGTCGACGGTAAGCCTCCGCAAAATCACCCTGGACAAGACCCGCTCAACGATCAGCCTTGAAAAACCCGGTGCAGGTTTCGGCGAGATCAAGGTCAACCTCAATTGGAACAAAGCCAGCACAGGTAAACGCGGGTTCTTTGGGTCGTTGAAAAACGACGCGATTGATCTCGATGTCGGCTGCTTATACGAACTTCAAGATGGCAAAAAAGGCGCCGTCCAGGCACTGGGTAATTCCTTCGGCAATCTCCAGGGCGAACCGTTTATTCAATTGATGGGCGATGACCGTAGCGGCTCGGTGAGCGACGGCGAATGGCTGCACATCAATGGAAAACAGTGGCAACAGATGAAGCAGATTTTGGTCTTCGCGTTCATCTATGACGGGGCACCTAATTGGAAGGAAACCGACGGCATTGTCACGATCCACATCCCGGGCCAGCCGCCCATTGAAGTGAAGCTCAACGAGGAGGGCGGCCGGTATGGCATGTGCGCAATTGCTTTGCTTGAAAACGACAACGGCGCAGTAAAAGTTAGCCGGCGAGTGGATTTTCACAAGGGCCACTCGGACATGGATCGCGCCTATCACTGGGGTATGCGTTGGGCCGCGGGCTCAAAGTGATGGATTAGAACAGCGAGGCTGTCCTGGCTTCGCTAATAAGGAGTTCAACATGCTGGATTGGCTAAAAACAAACGCAACCGCTGCTCGCGACAAGTTGGCAACCGAAGTTGCCAAGTTCAAAAACCGCGAGTTCATGGACGCCGTTGTCGCGGGCTGCGCCTTGGTGGCTGCGGCGGATGGCGATATCAGTGCCAGCGAAAAACTGAAGATGACTGGTTTCATTCAGAACTCTCAAGAGCTCAAGGCGTTTGATCCTGAAGATGTCCTCAAATCCTTCCGGGCGATCTGCTCAAACATCGAATTCGATTTCCAGATTGGCCAGGCGGAGGCGCTGAAAACAATCGCCAAAATCAAGAAAAAAGAAGGCGCGGCTCGGCTGCTGATTCGCGTGTGTTGCGCCATTGGGGGAGCTGATGGGCATTTCGATGACGCCGAGCGAGCCATGTGCCGGATCATTTGTATCGAACTTGGTTTGAACTCAGCCGATTTCGATCTGTGAACATTTGAATTAGGGAATGCAGTTCAATGGAAAACGTGTCACTTGGATTTCCGCCACTCACGACCGCAGTCTTTGTTGGGCTCGCTGTAGCGGCAATGCTCATCGATATGTTCTCCCATCGGGGTAACAAGCCGGTATCGCTTACACAGGCTGCCGTTTGGTCGGTGTTCTGGATCGTGATATCGCTGGGCTTCGCGGGGTTTCTGTATGTCGAGCACGGCCCAACTGTTGCGAGCCTGTTCGTCACCGGTTATGCACTGGAAAAGGTCCTTAGCGTCGACAACCTGTTCGTGTTCATGGCGATATTTGCCTGGTTCAAAATCCCTGACGGCCTGCGTCACCGGGTTCTGTACTGGGGCATTATCGGCGCCATCGTCTTCCGCC
>NZ_JAMFRV010000131.1 GCF_026224925.1 Pseudomonas sp.
ACGAGGACTTTCATGGCAGGCTCCAATGGTAAAAACTGCCCTCAAAGCACCTGAGGGTGCTCGGGGATGCGTTCATTTTAACGGTCGCCTAGCTGCTCGATCACACCTTGCGATTTCAACTCAGCTAAACGCCGATCATCAAGCCCCAATTGGCGCCTGAGAACTTCATCTGTGTGCTCGCCCAGCATTGGCGCGCCACGCAGGTACTCAACTGGCGTCCCGGACAGTTTTATAGGGCTGCCTACGGTGACGAAATCTGGATTGAGTGGATGAGGGATGTTTACCAGCATATTTCGTGCTTTGACCTGCGGTTCATCCAGTGCCTGGGCGATGCTGTTGATGGCCCCTATTGGCACGCCCTGCAGGTGAATACGCTTCACCCACTCATCTGCACCGCGACTAAGAAAGTGTTGCGACAGAATGCTGATGATCTCTACCCGATTGGTCACCCGGTCAGCGTTGCGAGCAAAGCGTGGGTCTTTGGGCAACTCCGGTAGGTCGATGGCATCACACAGGGCAAGGAACTGGCTGTCATTGCCGCACGCAATAATGAAATCGCGGTCATTGGCCCGAAACACTTGATACGGCACGATGTTGGCGTGAGCATTGCCGTAACGGCCCGGCGCTTTTCCAGAGGCCAAGTAGTTCTGGCTTTGATTGCACAGGGTAGCGATTTGCACATCAAGCAGCGCCATGTCGACGTGCTGGCCCAGGCCGGTTTTTTCACGACTGAGCAAAGCAGCCTGGATGGCGACTGTGGAATACAGACCTGTCATCAAATCAGAGAACGCCACTCCCACTTTCTGGGGGCCGCCACCGGGGAGGTCATCACGCTCGCCGGTGATACTCATTAGCCCACCGATGCCCTGGATGATGAAGTCGTAACCCGGCTCCGCAGCACGAGGTCCGGTCTGCCCGAAACCCGTCACCGAGCAATAAACCAGCCGAGGGTTGAGCTGGGACAAGCTTGCATAGTCCAGCCCGTATTTGGCCAGTGAACCCGCTTTGTAGTTTTCGATTAGCACGTCACAACTCGCGACCAGCGCGCGCACCATTTCCTGCCCCTCCACGGTGGCAAGGTTGAGTGCAACTGAGAGCTTGCCGCGGTTAGTGGACTGGTAATAAGAAGCTTCCTGGGTCGGCTCCTGATTCTCGTCACCCATCCATGGCGGGCCCCATCCGCGAGTATCATCACCCGCGCCAGGCCTCTCGATCTTGATTACTTCGGCCCCAAGGTCAGCCAAGGTCTGGCCACACCAGGGCCCGGCAAGCACACGGCTCAGATCAAGCACGCGGTATCCAGTCAAAGCACCCATTTCATTTCACCTTTGCTTGCGGCGTTTAAACTCGCTCGATAACCATTGCCAGCCCTTCGCCAACCTATAGGCGTCGAGCACGGAAAACTCCTGGAGGTCAGAGATCAGTTGAGCGTCGGTTCAATGTGACGCAGCGATAAGCCCAGCATCGCTCGACGACGTAACCAAGGGCCCGGACGATAACGAGGATCCCCTGTCAGCTCGGTCATGCGTTCAAGAATGGTGAGCAGACGTTTGGCACCCACATCATCGCCCCAAGCCAGAGGGCCCTGCGGGTAACCCAAGCCACGACGCACGCCCTCGTCCAGATCGTCGACACTGGCGATGCGCTGTTGAACGATGTCACCGGCCAGATTGACGATCATTGCCAGCACGCGCTGAGCGACGAAGCCAACGCTGTCGTGGATCACGCTGACCCCGACTCCGTCGCGGGCAAGCAGAGCATGAGCAGCATCGCGCATGTCGGTTCGGGTTGCCGGTGTCAACATCAACGTGCGATAGCGGCCAAGGTCAAGTAACAGGTCGATGCATACCGAGCGAGTCGGGTCGGTAACAAATTTGCCGGCAGCGGCTGTGGCATCCAGACCATAGGGCGCCAGCAGACAAAGCGCTTCACTTGATGGTGTCGCGCCTTGCTCCACCTGCGCGCCCAGCGCCTGCAGCAAGGCATTTAAGGTGGCGCGATCCCCTGCATTCTCAGTGCCTAGCCATACCGGTGGCAGGTCGTTCACTATCGGTACTATCTGCGCCTGGGGTGGGTCCACCATTTGGCCGTTGGCATAGCGGTAAAATCCACGGCCTACCTTGCGTCCGACGTACCCGGCTTCCAGCATCAGGCGGGTAAGCGCCGCGGGGCGATAGCGCGGCTCTTGGTAAAACTGGTTGTAGATCGACTCGATGACCGGATGGGAAACGTCCAATGCCGTCAGGTCGAACAACTCCAACGGCCCCATGCGGAAACCTAGACCCTCGCGCAAGATACGGTCGATCTCAGCCGGCTCGGCCACGCCTTCCTTGAGAATTTGCAGGGCTTCAGTGCTATAGGCACGACCGGCATGGTTGATGATGAAGCCGGGCGTATCCTTGGCTCTGATACCCCGGTGCCCCATGCGCGACGCCAACGCCTGCAGACAGTCGCCGATCAGCGGGTCGGTGGCCAAGCCGTCAATGACCTCTACCACCTTCATTAACGGTACGGGATTGAAAAAGTGAAAACCCGCAACACGTTCAGGGTGGCGACACCCTCGCGCGATGCTTGTAACGGACAATGACGAAGTATTCGACGCCAGGATGCAGTCATCGGCGACCACAGCTTCCAACTCTGCCAGCAAAGCCTGTTTAGCGTCGAGACGTTCGATGATGGCTTCAACCACCAAGTCGACGCTCTTCAATTCCGCGAGAGAGGTGGCTACGTCAAGCTGTTCAAGGGTGAGTTGCGCATCGCTGCTGGCGATCTTGCCCTTGCTCACCAGTTTGCCCAACGTCTGCTCAAGGTTATCCCTGGCTGCTTGGGCGGCGCCTTCACGATTGTCGAACAGCGTCACCCGAATACCCGCCTGAGCGGCGATCTGGGCAATACCGGTGCCCATCACGCCGGCACCGACGATGGCCATGTGATTAATCACGCGTGTCATGGGTCACTCCCCTACAAAGCTGGCTTTACGCTTTTCCAGAAAGGCGTTGGCGCCCTCTTTCTGGTCCTTCGAGTCGAATAATAATTGGAACGCCTTGCGCTCAAGGACCAGCGCACTGTCCAGCGGAAGGTCAGCACCGGCTAGCATGACTTCTTTGATCTGGGCTACCGCCAATGGCGGCAAAGCGGCAATCTGCGCGGCGAGTTCAATTGCGCGCGGGAGCGTCCGGTCGTCGCTGACCACCTCGCTGACCATACCGATCATCAGTGCCTCAGAAGCCGGAACCAGGCAGCCAGTCAGGGCGATGCGCATTGCCTGAAACTTACCAACGGCGCGCACAAGACGCTGTGTTCCCCCCGCCCCCGGCATCAGACCGAGCTTTACCTCTGGCTGGCCAAAACGAGCCGATTCACCGGCGACAATGATGTCGCAGTGCATTGCCAACTCACAGCCACCACCCAAAGCGAAACCGTTCACCGCCGCGATCACCGGCTTGGGGCAACGGCTGATCGCCTCCCACAGGTATTCGGTATGGCGGAGATACATCTCGATGGGGGTGGCGTCGGCGAATTCCCGGATGTCGGCGCCAGCGACAAAGCACTGTGCGCTTCCGGTCAGGACGATGGCGCGCACCCGAACATCGGCGGCCAATGCGCGGAAATGCTGGGCGAGTTGTTCGCGTACCGCATTGTTAAGCGCGTTCTTGGCGTCTGGACGTGAGATTCGCAAGAGTGCGACAGCATCTTCGCGAATTTCGAGGGTCACGACTGGTTCAGGTAGAGAGTTCATATTTCATCTCTTATTGTGTTTCGCTAGACGAAACTAGATACCGAATTATTGATTTATCATAAAGAGAGTCTTAAAGATCTGTAAACAGCTAATCGATAAAACTTTTATAAGTGCCATAAACACTGGGTAGACCCATGACTCGTTCAATATTTTTCATGTTTCAGGACACAAGGCCTTTTGTTTCGCTGTACGAAACTGTATTTTATTTACTTGCATTCTGAAGAATTGGGGTTTTAACATGGCACGTATCAAGACGGACCCGTCCACAACAAATACAGGTAGTTCAGATGAGTCCGGCTTGCTGAGCATGGGCAAGCTCGACCCGGCAGGCGGGATGAATGACGAGGAAGGCAGTGGCCAGTTTGTGACAGCACTGGCTCGCGGCCTTGAGCTGATGAGGTGTTTTACGCCACGTGCGAACGTGTTGGGCAATCAGGACCTGGCCAGAATGACCGGACTGCCTAAACCGACCGTGACGCGCCTGACCAATACGTTGATGCGCCTTGGATGCCTCAAGCGTGAAGTGCACTCGGGCAAGTACCAACTGGATGTCGGTGTACTTGGCTTCGGCTACGCGATGCTGTCGAACCTGTCGATTCGCGCAGTAGCCCATCCACTGATGGAAGATTTGGCGACTCACGCCCATGCAGCGGTGGCCATGGCCGCCCGCGATCGCCTTCAGATGGTGTACCTGGATGTGGTTCAGGGTCAGGGCAACATGACTATGCGGCGCCAGATAGGCAGTTATTTGCCGCTTGCACAGAGTTCGATGGGCAGGGCTTGCCTCGCGGCAATGCCCGAAACAGAGCGGGAGTTTCTACTGGATCACATGCGCCAGCGCGAAACCGAGCAATGGCCAGTCATCCGCAAGGGGCTTGACCGCGCGTTCAGGGACTACGCCGATTACGGGTATTGCCTGTCGATCGGTGAATGGCATCGCGACGTCAATTCCGTCGCAGTGCCATTGCTGCACCCGCAGTACGGGTTGCTGACGTTCAACTGCGGTGGACCAAGCTTTCAACTGCCACGCGAAAAGCTCGAGGACGAAATTGCCCCTCGTCTGATCGACATGGTTAACAACATTGGCGCCGCTGCTCGCTGACGCAACGGCATCGGCGCCCTACTAACCGGCTCGCTTGCGAGCCTAAAGGAGCGCAAATGATCCGTGATACCGAGACGCTACAAATCCTGCTGGATTCCCTTCGTCAGTTTGTCAACGAAGCGCTGATTCCACGCGAGAATGAAGTGGCCGAGACCGACAACATTCCAGACGATATTGTTGTCCAGTTGCAAGAGATGGGGCTGTTCGGGCTGACCATCCCGGAAGAGTTTGGCGGTATGGGCGTGACCATGGAAGAAGAGGTGAACATCGCTTTCGAACTGGGGCGCACCTCCCCGGCTTTCCGCTCCTACATTGGCACGAATAACGGGATCGGCTCCATCGGCATTCTGCTCGATGGCAGCCAGGAACAGAAACTCAAATATTTGCCAGGGTTGGCTTCGGGTGAACTCCTAAGTGCCTTCTGCCTAACCGAGCCGGATTCGGGTTCCGACGCCGCGTCGCTGAAAACCACGGCGGTACGCGACGGCGACCACTACATCATCAACGGCACCAAGCGCTTTATCACCAACGCACCCCATGCCGACATTTTCACCGTAATGGCCCGCACCAATCCTGGCATCAAAGGTTCAGGCGGTATCAGTGCATTTATCGTAGAGCGCGAGACGGCCGGTATCTCGCTGGGTAAACCCGATCATAAGATGGGACAAAAAGGCGCTCACACCAGTGATGTCATCTTCGAAAATGTTCGCGTACCTGCCAGCCAGTTGATCGGCGGTGTTGAAGGTGTAGGGTTCAAGACTGCCATGAAAGTGCTGGATAAAGGTCGACTGCATATTGCCGCCCTAAGCGTCGGAGCTGCCGAGCGGATGCTGGCCGATTCGCTACGATATGCGATAGAGCGCAAGCAATTCGGCAAGCCGATTGCTGAGTTCCAACTGATCCAGGCGATGCTCGCCGACAGCAAGGCAGAAATCTATGCAGCACGCTGCATGGTTCTGGATGCAGCACAAAAACGAGACCTGGGCCTGAATATCGGCACCGAGGCTTCCTGCGCCAAGATGTTCGCCACCGAAATGTGCGGCCGGGTCGCTGATCGGGGCGTTCAGATCCATGGCGGCGCCGGTTATGTCAGCGAGTACAGCATTGAACGCTTCTATCGCGACGTACGCCTGTTCCGAATCTACGAGGGCACTACGCAGATTCAACAACTGGTCATCGCCCGCAACATGATTCGCGACGCTCAGAGCTAACAGCTCGAACTCAAGCCCCCTGTCCTATAAATACAATAAGGTGACGTGATGGAAGCTGCAGCTCAGGTCAATGCTAAGGCAGTGGCCATAAACAACACGTGGGTGTTGGTATTTATTTTCTGTTTTCTCGGCTTGTTGATCGATGGCGCCGATCTGATGCTCCTCTCCTATAGTCTCAGCAGCCTGAAAGCTGAATTTGGCCTAACCAATGTCGAAGCGGGCAGCTTGGGAAGTTTCACCCTGGCAGGTATGGCCATTGGTGGTATTTACGGCGGCTGGGCCTGCGATCGTTTCGGCCGGGTAAAAACCGTCGTCTGGAGCATCATTCTTTTTTCCGTAGGCACGACAGTACTGGGCCTGACGCAAAACTATTGGCAGTTCGCAATCACCCGTTTCCTCGCATCACTGGGTATTGGCGCGGTGTACGTTGCCTGCAATACGTTGATGGCCGAATACGTACCTACGCGTTTTCGCACGACAGTATTGGGTACATTACAAGCAGGTTGGTCGGTGGGCTACATCGTCGCGACGTTACTGGCCGGTTGGATTTTGCCGGTCCACGGCTGGCGCTGGCTGTTTTACATCGCCATTATTCCGGTCATCCTAGCCGTGGTGATGCAACGTTTCGTGCCCGAGCCGCAAACTTGGATCAACGCACAAGCCGAACGCGCCAGACTGAAAATCGAAGGCAGCCTGAAGCCGTCTTTCGTCAAGCGCGAGAGTATGTACAAGCAGATTTTTAGTGATCCCAAGGCTCGTCTGATGTTTACCTGCTGGGCGCTGACGGCTGGCTTTCTGCAGTTCGGCTATTACGGCGTGAACAATTGGATGCCAACATACCTGGAGAGCGAACTGGGCATGAACCTCAAGTCCATGACCGGTTATATGGTCGGGACTTACACCGCCATGATCCTCGGCAAGATTCTCGCTGGTTTGGCCGCCGACCGTATCGGTCGCCGTGCTGTGTTCGCCTTCGGTGCACTGGGGACTGCGGTATTTCTACCAATCATCGTGTTGTTCCAAAGCCCGGAAAACATCTTGTGGATGCTTGTGGTGTTCGGCTTCCTATACGGCATTCCTTACGGTGTGAATGCCACTTACATGACCGAGAGCTTCGAAGCGAAATTCCGTGGGTCGGCCGTTGGTGGAGCTTACAACATCGGGCGTTTGGGGGCAGCGATTGCTCCGGCGGCTATCGGCTTCCTCGCATCCCATGGGTCGATCGGTATTGGCTTTTTAGTAATGGGCGCAGCCTATTTCATCTGTGGTGTGATTCCGGCGCTGTTTATTCGGGACAAACAGTTCGATCCGCAGAACCAATAGATTTCGATAGCTCGATGATTAAAAGCGCAACGAGGAAAAATCGTCATGAGCCATGGCGATACCCGCTATCTACATTAACAATAGCTCTTGAAGTACACGGAATAGTGGAAGAATTTGTCGGCACTTGAGGCAATCACCATTAATGCACGTTCGCGAATCACCTGTGACGGCATAATCGCATTACCCTTCCCCGGCCGCGCTGCGCCGGGCTTCAGCATCGCTAAAAAATCTTAACTCCTCCAGACCGCGATGTTCGGCGTGAAGGATGGGTTTTATCCTGAAAAGCCCTTTATTTCGATTGTAATCACCAGGCATTTTTGTCGTTTTGAATCCCGCTGAAGTTGATGAGTACGTTGACCGTGAGGAAATTTATCGCTATAAATACTGCCAGTTTCTATAGGCGACTTCGGACGTCACCTTGTTTCCAGCGCTGAGCAGTCAATGACCTCAAAGATCGAAAAACCAAAATCAGCCAAGACACGCAGCCGATCTTCAATTGGGGCGGTTCGCAGTCCTCAGAGCACTGAAGCGATTTTGGACGCCGCCGCTGCAATCCTCGAAGAGCACGGATACAAGGCCTTCACCATGGATGCGTTGGTCGAGCGCGCAGGCTCCAGCAAGCCAACCATCTATCGATGGTGGCGGAGCAAGGGCGCGTTACTACGAGACGTGTATGAGCGCACTGCACTGACGTTTGTAACCGCCCCCGACACAGGGGACTTGGAGAGAGATTTGATTGTTCACCTTCGTTCGCTTTGGAGTTGGTGGCGCTCGTCCAGTGCGGGTGAAACGTTGCGTAGCCTGATTACCGAGATACAGCACGATTCAACTGCTATTGATGAGTTCAGGGAGGCGTTTCTGCCTCGTCGCGAACGCACCTTACGCAAGATATTCGCAAGAGCCGTGGACTCGGGACAGATTACCGAAGGCGCTGCTGTTGAAGTTGCAGTCTCGATGTTGACCGGCATGTCTTGGTTGCACCTCGTCACAGCCAATCTTGAAAACCTGGATGATATTGACAAAGCAGTCTCCGTAATCGTGAACGGATTAAAACCTAGGTAATTGCGCACAGCCGCGACGCGGCCATTTTTTTGAGTATAACGACACTGTCAGTGTTTATTGTTAGTAGCCTTGGTCCATCAGCTTCGCTAAATTTTATTGCTCGTGTCAGAGAATACCGTTGATGAAAAGTCCTAGATTTCAGGGCACATTGGATGTGCGATCTATCGTTCAGTTTGGCTGGCACGCATCGTTAACCATGATGCTAGTGCTGCTTACCGGCTGCTCATTCAGTGATTTGAAGCCTCAGTCACGTATGCTGCCCCCTCAAGATGTCAGCGAGACATTGGCCAACAGCGGTATTGCATTGTCGGCAGCCGCTTGGCCAACTGACACTTGGTGGAGCAGCTTCAAGGACCCGCAACTTGATTCACTTATCCACGAAGCTCTGGCCAATAGCCCGACGCTAAAGTCTGCTGCGGCGCGTGTTCACCAGGCCAGTGCATTGGAAGCCATTCAAGGCGCTCAGTTACTCCCCAATGCCAGCGCGGCGATGAGCACAACCCGCGAACGCTTTAGCTCCAATGGCACTACACCCGCGCCAGTAAAAGGCACTTGGCAGAATGTTGACCAAGCAACTTTGAATATCGGGTATGAGCTGGATTTCTGGGGCAAAAATCGGTCGGCCGTTGAGGCCGCCGTAGGCCGTCGTCACGCGCTGGAAGTCGAAGAGCGAGCAGCGGCGCTGATGCTCTCTTCATCAATCGTGCAAACCTATATCACGCTGCAAAATACTTACGAACAAATCGACGTTGCTCAGACGCTGCTGGCTCAGCAAGAACAGATTGAAGATCTTACCAAGCAACGCTTCGCAGCTGAGTTAGGGACGCAAATTGATATCAAGCAATCCCAGGCTTCGCTTCCTGCCAGCAGAGCCAATATCGCCGGTTTGAAGGAACTGATCGAACTTAACGAAAACAAACTTGCGTCGCTTCTCGGTAAGGGTCCTGATCGTGGACGGACGATCACTCGGCCACGCATGCTGGCAAGCAATACGGTGGCGCTTCCCACCAATTTACCTGTCGAATTGATCGGTCATCGCCCTGATGTTGTGGCTCAACGCTGGCGTGTCGAGGCTACCGGTCATGAGATCGATGTAGCCAAGGCGCGATTCTACCCGGATGTGAATCTTACCTCGTTCATCGGGCTGCAAAGCCTTGCCTTCGATACGTTCAACGACCACAGCAGCCGCATTCTGGGTTTCGCCCCCGCGATAAGCCTCCCGATTTTCGAAGGAGGAAGCTTGCGGGGCAATCTGGATGCTCAGGACGCGGTGTATGACTTGGCCGTTGAGAATTACAACCAAACAGTGGTCGACGCTTTACGCGATATAGCTGATCAGTTGGCCTCTCTGCGTTGGTTGAAAGAGCGCATGGCTCAACAAAATGAAGCGGTAGCCACGGCGCAAGCAGCCGCCGATTTGGTCAACAAACGATTTGCGGCGGGAGTAGCTACCTACCTACAGGTACTGGCCACCGAAAACTCGACCCTTACAGAGAAACGCCAGTTGGTTGATTTGCAATCCCGTGCGCTGTCTTTGCAGGCCAACTTGAGTCGAGCGCTGGGAGGCGGGTACCGCCCCGAAATTTCCACAACGGCCGATGCCCCCTCAACCGAAGCTGATAAATCATGACCACCAATATGCCCTCCCCAGCCGATACCGCTCAACCAAAAGTCACCCGTAGGCCGCAAGTATTATTGATCCTGGCGATCGTACTTTTGGTCGCTGTACTGGGGATCTGGTACCTGTTGGGACGGGGAGTTGAAACCACCGACGATGCCTATGTAGATGGCAATATAGTCCAGGTGACTTCACAGGTCAGCGGCACTGTGACCGTGATCAGCGGTGACAACACCGATCATGTCGACGCCGGCTCACCTATGGTCACATTGAACGCAGTGGATGCCGAGATTCAGTATGAGCGCACGAAATCGAACCTGGCACGCGCTGTCCGCCAGGCCCGCACTCAATACTATCAAGTGCAACAACTTCAGGCGGAAGTCAATCAACGACAAAATGACGTCCGCAAGGCACAGGATGATGTTCGACGACGCAATCTGCTGGCCGCCAGTGGCGCAGTATCGCGTGAAGAAATCAGTCATGCTGAAGAGGTGTTAAAAAATGCCATCGCAGGCCTTGATGGTACTAAGCACGCTCTTGCCGTGCGCTCTGCGATGGTAGACAACACGACACTGCGCACTCACCCAGATGTGCTGGTCGCTACCAGTAACCTGCGAGATGCTTACATCGCCCTACACCGCACACAAATCTTCGCTCCCATCTCAGGATTAATCACCAAGCGCAGCGTACAAGTTGGGCAGCGAATCAATCCAGGTGTCGCACTGATGTCGGTGGTGCCGGTGGACCAAGTATGGGTGAATGCAAATTTCAAGGAATCCCAGCTCGAAGAACTCCGTATCGGTCAACCCGTCCTTTTAAGGGCAGATGCCTATAGTCGCCATATTGTTTTCCACGGAACGATCGTGGGACTGGATGCGGGCACAGGTAGTGCGTTCTCCCTCATGCCTGCTCAAAATGCTACCGGCAACTGGATCAAGGTCACTCAGCGTGTGGCGGTAAGGATTGCGCTGAATCCGCAAGAGGTTGCACAAAATCCACTACGGCTGGGCTTGTCCATGCGCGTTTCGGTCAACACCAGCGATAAAGACGGCCCGGTTCTTAATACGAAAACACCACAGCAGCCGGCTTACAGCACAGACATCTTTAAAAACGAGCTCAAAGACGCCAACGCTGTCGTCGAACAAGTGATTAGCGAGAATGAAGACCGTCAGCACGATTCCAAAAACCTAAGTTTATAACGGGGCGCATCATGTACAGGAAAAACGCCGCCCTTTTACTTACCGTAGGACTGCTGTGTGCGCTGGAATACTTGCAGGCAGGCATGATTGCATTCGCCTCTGCCCCGATAAGAGGTGAGATCGACGCTAGCCCAGAAGAGTTCACGCTTGTTGCTGCTCTCTATGCCTGCATCGCGGTTGTGGTTATTTCGAAACAGCGCTGGTTAGTCGAGCGGTTGGGTTGGCGTAACTTCATGCTCGGATCAATCTGCATTTACGTGCTGGGTGCATTCGTGTGCGGCGTAATCGGTGACCTCACCAGTTTTACCGTGGGTCGAGTGATCATGGCCATGGGGGGCGCATCCTTTATGACCTCTGCGCGCCTGATGGTCAATTTACTCCCCCCAGGTCCTGGACGTTTCATCGGGGTAAAAGTATTTGCTACTGGACTCGCGGGCGGCACCGCCGCGGCTCCGTTCATCTCGTCATTGGTGGTCGTCGAGGACACTTGGCATGCCATCTTCTGGGTATTGATTGTGGGTGCCGCCGTCGCGGCGGCCCTATGCACGCGGTTCCTGCCCAGCGCCGTGGCTCCAGAAGAAGACAGAACACCCTCCAGTCCCGCGAATATCCTGCTGCTGTCTGTCAGCAGTTTTTTCCTGCTCTATATTCTGCAACGTTCCTACTACGACTTTTACGACGAAACGTTCATTCTCATCGCGTTTGCGCTGTTGGCTGCTTTGGGCATCTATACCTTCTTCCACGCCGAGCACAATAATCCAGCACCTTTTCTTAGGGTGAAAGACTTGATGCAGTCCCGCTACATACTGGGCGTTGCCCTCTTCTGTTTCACTTACATAGTGCTTGGCAGCAATAACTACATACTGCCGTACTTCCTGCAGTCTGGGTTGGGCTACTCATGGGATACCATTGGCACTTTTCAGGCTTTCGGACTAGCTGGCGCGCTGTTGACATGGATTGTCATGTCCATCGTCATCCCCAAATACCCTGCTCCCAAGAAATTCTTTGTGGCTGGTTTCACCGCGCTGATTGGCTTTGGATGGTTATTCTCGTCCCTGACGCCCAGCGCTAATATGTGGTCAAACATCTTGCCTGCTCTTATTCTGAACGGGTGCTTTGTGATGCTGGTCTTGGCAACCGCTGCCATGCAAACTTTTCGTGATGTGACCCACCATGACACGCTGTTCGCACACGCTTATCAGATCAAAAGCATGATGGGACAAATCTCGATGGCCATCGGCACAACGATCGCCACATTATTCCTTCAATGGCGTACCACCACCCAATACAATAATCTCAACGGCCATTTCAGCTCAGGAGACCCTCTGTACACAGAGCAGATTCAACATTTAGTGCAAGCGCTGGCGCCTCAAGTAGGCGAGAGTTCTGCCAACCAGATATCGGTGTCAATGCTCGCGCAGACACTTCAGCAACAGTCCACTTTGGTCGCTAGCGTGGAGTACTTTTGGGCCGTTATTGCAATCGCTGCGATAGCGTTGATCGTTTCCATGACGCAAAAAACGTTTAAATGAGAAAAGCAGCTCAACGTGCGTCGTCACTGCCACTGTTCACTCAATCGAACCAGCTCATCGACCACGTACCGTACTTTGGGCCGCAGGTGCGACACTTTGGGCCATACCGCATGAACGTCGACAGCGTCTGGCTCATATTCGCCAAGTACTTCGACCAACCTACCTGCCTCAAGATCATCTCTGAATAGACAGCGCGGCATCTGACACAAGCCCACTCCAGCGACCGCAGCGAGAATCATGGCTTCACCATCTCCTATCTGGTGGGTTGAGGGTGGGGAGTAACGCACTAACTCCCCGCCCTGCCTTACCCTCCACGACAAGGGCTGGCCGCGTCGATGACCTACAACGCAATGGTGGTTGCGTAAATCTTCTAATGTTTCAGGAACTCCAAAACGCGCCAAATAACTTGGCGCTGCACAGATAGCCCAGTGTTGCCGAGTAAGCAGGCGCGCCACCAAGCCACTTGTATCCTTTAACTCACCGTAACGAACCAATAGGTCTATGCCCTCTTCTATCGGGTCTACCAAGTGGTCAGAAAACGTCATATTGAGCTGAAGCGCTGGATATTTGTTGGCGATTTCAAACAACAACGGAGCCACTACCCGACGTCCGAATGCCACGGGCATGTCTACTCGCAGTCGGCCAGAAGGCTCACGTGCACCCGGCCCGAGCCCGCTTTCTGCTGCCCCGATCTCTTCTAGGGCGGTAGAGCAGGCAAAAAAATAAGCATCGCCATCAGCAGTAAGAGAGATCCGGCGAGTAGTTCTATGGAAGAGCTGAACGCCAAGACGCCCTTCAAGGCGGGCTATGGACTTTCCTAC
The DNA here is from genome assembly GCF_026224925.1 of Pseudomonas sp. GTDB lineage: Bacteria > Pseudomonadota > Gammaproteobacteria > Pseudomonadales > Pseudomonadaceae > Aquipseudomonas. The sequence continues at coordinate 13,608 of NZ_JAMFRV010000131.1, forward strand.
CGCAGATTTAGATATTCCCATCCGCTCAGCCGCCTCAGTGAAGCTGTTAGAGCGGGCTGCTGTGACGAAAGTGATAACACCTTGAAAGGAATCAACAGGAATCATACGAACCCACGCATTGTAGAAAATATGTCTACCCAGATTATAGTTTTGGGCTATTTATCCCTAGTCTTTTCTACCTTAGCATGGCTTCTGTTTTGTGAAGAAACCCAGTGGAGCGCGTTGGCCGCTCTCCACTCAACTCTAATTTAGATGAAGGTTCCAAGAGGATTACAACATGCCCGTAGTACGCGTTAGCTGGTTCGAAGGAAAAGAGCACGCCCAAAAAGCGACTGTTGCTGCGGAAATCACCGAGAGCATCGTTAAAAACACCGGTACCCCTGCTGAATATATCTACGTCATCTTCGAAGACGTTGCGCCTTCAGACTGGGCAGGTGCAGGCAAGTTGTTCGGGGAAGCGCCCAACAAGGCTTAAGCCAAATAACGCACTGAATGCATCGGCTCAGCCCGCGGTGCATCTTCACCAGGCTCAAATGATGCCTATGATGGAAGCGCTCTCTATGCACCCACATATTTCCTGCCTGTTTTCTCTCGCAATCAAACCTGCTGAGTTTCCTGAATTCAAGGCTTTGATCGCACAGATCGTTGCCGCCACCAAGCAAGAGCCAGGCACGCTGGTTTACGAATACAGCGTCAACGAAGATCACAGCACTGCCCATATTCTTGAACGCTACAACGTCGAATCAGTCGTGAGCCACGTGGACACTACTTTCGCACCGTTCGGCAAGCGTTTCCTCGAATTGTGCACTATCACCAGCCTCGTGGTTTACGGCACCCCGGATGCAGAAATCCGCAAACGCTTAGACCCGTTCGGCGCCGTGTACATGACTCCGTTCGACGGTTTCAGCCGCTAGTTGCCTGACCCGCGCAGTCTTGAATGCAAAAAAAGCTGGGGCTGCGCTCATCCCCTTTCCTGCACAGAGATCACCATGTCCGGTATTGCTGAAATAATTAAGTCTCGAATTTCCGCCAACAGCTACGACGCTGACGGCAAACTAACGGATCAGGAAATCGCTGATCTTATCGATCTGGCGACACATGCGCCTTCTGCATTTAACCTTCAAAACTGGAGGTTTTTAGCCGTTCGCAGCGAAGAAGCCAAAGCCCGGTTGCTACTATTGGCCTATGGCCAACAGAAGGTCATCGATGCCGCCGTGACCTTTATCGTGTGTGGAACCTTGAGCCCGCACGAATCGCTTCCTGCGGCACTTAAACCTACGCTGGATGCCGGCATTATCGACGAAGCGGTCTACAACATGTGGGTCAGCGCCGCTCAGGGCATGTATCAGGAAAACCCGCAACTGCAGCGCGACGAAGCAATTCGCTCAGGCTCGCTAGCGGCCATGACATTGATGCTCGCCGCCAAAGGACAGGGGCTTGTCTCGACACCGATGATTGGTTTCGACCAATCGGCGGTTGCAAAAGAGTTTGGTCTCTCGTCCTCTGAAATCCCGGTAATGCTTGTGACTGTAGGTTATCCAGGCGAGGAAAACTGGCCACAAAAGCCACGTAAAGCAGTCCATGAGGTGCTTCAGTTCGTTTAACAATCAAAACGCCGATCTTCTCGGCGTTTCTCCTCGCATACGCCCAGTGATATAGGACGCATGCAAGCCCTATGCTCGTAACCGGCAAGGTGTTTTTAGAAATTATTTATGCCTAAAACAAACTCTTCACGGGCCACGCTCATCGCTTGCTGTTTGGGCTTTTTAGTCGTTCAACTCGACGTCAGCGTGGTTAACGTCGGACTGGGGGCACTTGAAAGCGCATTCAATACAAACCTGACCGGGCTCCAGTGGATCATCAATAGTTACTCATTGGTCTTCTCTGCGTTGCTTATTCTTGGGGGCGCCTGCGGGGACAAGTTCGGTGCTAAAACCGCCTTTGTGGTCGGATTCACGATATTTACCCTAGGGTCTATCGGATGTGGCCTGTCCAATAGCATGACCATGCTCATTGCAATGCGGGTTATCCAAGGTTTGGGCGCGGCGTTTTTGGTACCTACTTCGCTCACCCTTATTCGGACATCCTTTCAGGATTCCGATAAGCGCAGATCTGCAGTGGCCATGTGGGGTGCTTCTGGTGGTATTGCACTCGCTGCGGGCCCCGTCATTGGCGGCATTGTGATTCAGTACCTTGGATGGCGAAGCGTTTTCCTTATCAATGTTCCAGTCGGATTGTTGGCACTCTGGTTAATCTTGCGCTTCGCCCCAGCGTCCGACCGTATTGATAAAAAAGTAGATGTTCCCGGGCAGATCAGCATTGCAGTGTGCCTTGCATCACTGACCTATGCGCTAACCGAATCAAGCGGCCAAGGCTGGACTGCTGAAACTCTATCGGCGATGGCCGCCGCAATATTATTTGCGGTGATATTTATTGTCATTGAGCGGCGCGTAAAGGCCCCGATGCTACCCTCTCGTCTCGCCAAAAATAAGGTATTGGCGACCACCGCTCTGGCGGGAGCGGTCATCAACTTCACTTTTTATGGAGCAGTCTTCGTGCTGAGCATCTACTTTCAGATGTTCCTTCACTATGACGCGCTCAAAACGGGTTTGTCGTTCGTCCCTCTAACGGCAGTACTCACGATTTCCACGATGGTTTCGTCAAGGGTCGCTAAAAAAGTAAGCGCCTTACGCATCATTACAACCGGGTTCACTATCCAGATCATCGGTTTCGTAGCACTGTCACAGCCGAGCGTACAAAGCTCTTTCTGGTTGCTCAATGGAGCACTTATGTTGGTCGGCATTGGAAGCGCTTCTTCAGTCCCCTCCATTACCAACTCAATGCTATCGTCTGTTTCGCAACACGACGCTGGGATAGCGTCCGGATTGATGGCTTCGGCAAGGCAGTTGGGTGGCGTGATCGGTGTCGCCGTTTTTGGCACTATGATCGCCCACTCAGATAAAACGTCGTTTTTGCAGGGGGTGTCTAATGCGATGCTCGTTTCCGCGTTCGCATTATTACTGTGTATTGGTATAAATCTATACGTCACTCGCGATTCCAGCCTGCCCGCGAATGCTTGACTGGTCATCCACCAGCCTGGCGTTCAAGAATCCCGAGAAGTTTGCTACTGACCTGCGGACTTTTTGGACAACAGTGAGTTAAAGACTTTAGAGAGGCTCTTGTCCGGCTGTGGACGTCACATTGCCCTGTGCAGCCGGGTTGTTTCAATCACTTGTTCGTCACTGCTCCCAGCTCGGTTGTGCGAATCGGTCGACAAGAAAATTAATGAGTGCTCGAACCTTTGCGGGTAGGAGCTTGCGAGTGGGGTAGACGATATAGATACCCAATTCAACAGACCGGAACTCAGGGAGTATTTCCACCAGATTCCCACTGCGTAAATCCTCCGCCACCATGAAGCTTGGCTGTAACGAAACACCGCCCCCGGCTAATGTAATGGCACGACAGGTATCACCATTATTGCAACGAACCGCAGAGCGCGTGTGAATGCTGTACGAGCCATCCGGCCCCTGGAATTGCCATTCGTTGCCACTGGCAAAGTTGGTATAGGCAATCACCCCATGGTCCGTCAGATCAGACAAAGTACCAATCGAAGTATGGTTAGCCAGGTAGTCAGGTGATGCGCACAAGCACATCCGGGTGCTGGCCAAACGTCGCCCTACCAATGAAGAACTCTCCATTCGAGCGATACGCACGGCGGCATCAATGCCTTCGTCAACCAGATCCACAAGCCTGTCGTTCAAGCTGATCTCCAACTCCACGTTGGGATAGGCCTTCATAAAGTCGCCCCAGAGTGGAGCCAGGTGCAACACGCCAAAGCTGACCGGGGCGTTTACGCGAAGCACGCCGCTCGGCTCCGGGGCGGTGGCCGATATTGCCTCCTCAGCCTCATCCATCATGGCCAACACTTCACGGGCCTGGTGGTAAAACTGGCGTCCCTCATCGGTCAAGGAAAGCCGCCGAGTTGTGCGGTGCAGCAAGCGCGCGCCCAACCGTTCTTCAAGCCCGCTCACATAGCGCGAAATAGCGGCTTTAGACATCTCCAACGACTCCGAGGCTCCAACGAAGCTGCCCTTGTCTACGACAGTGCAGAAGACCTGCATCTCCAGCGCCCGATCCATGATTGTCTCACCTAGTGGAACTATTCATCACATTTAGCCCGATTTATCCTGGTCCAGCAATCTATAAACTGAGCCCATCGAAACGCAAACCAACTCAAACGAGGTAGTCATGAAAATCACATTAATTGGTACCGGCAACATGGGTTCAGCCTTTGCGAAACAGCTTTCCGGGGCCGGGCATATAGTTCGCATCACTGGCCGCGACATCGCCAAAGCCAAAGCTTTGGCCGACCAATACGCCCACGCTAGCGCCCATGTTGCATCTGATGCGCTGGGCGACAGTGACGTGGTCGTCTTGGCGACTGCCTTTGATCACGCCACCGCGGCGTTGCAAAGCCTGGGCGATCTGCCGGGCAAGGTTGTCATCGACATCACCAACCCACTAAGCGCTGACTACATGTCGTTGACAGTAGGTCACGTCACTAGCGCGTCGGAAGAAATTGCCAAGGCCATACCGCACGCCAATGTGGTTAAAGCATTCAACACCCTGTTCGCTCAAGTGCTCGCAGATGGTCCGAAGTTCGCTGACAACCAGACCGGCAGCGTGTTTGTCGCCAGCGACAGTGAGCGCGCCAAGCAAACCGCTATCGCACTGGCCCGCAGCTTGGGCTGGAACACCGTGGATGCAGGAGGTCTGGTCAACGCACGCTACCTGGAGCCACTGGCCGGTCTGAACATCTATCTCGGTTATGGCGCTGGCTTGGGGACGTCTATCGCTCCAGTTTGGCTCAGTAAGTAATTACGCAGGAGTAGCCACCATGAACACTTCGTTCCCACTGCTGTTTGTGTCTCATGGTGCTCCACTGTTCGCAATCGAGCCCGGTGAGGCTGGCAAACGGCTGGCTGAACTCGGGCGCGAATTGCCGCGACCGGATGCCATCGTGATCCTGTCTCCGCACTGGATGACACGTGGCGAAGTCAGCGTTACAGCGAGCACCGCTCCAAAAACCATTCACGACTTCGGGGGGTTTCCCGACGCGCTCTATGAACTGTCTTACCCCGCGCCAGGCGCGCCGGAGTTAGCGACCCATATTGTTGAGTTGCTCCAGACGGCGGGATGGAAGTCCCGGCTTGATCCCTCTCGGGGGCTAGACCACGGCGCCTGGGTGCCACTTTTGTACCTGGCTCCCAAGGCCGACATCCCTGTGGTTCAGGTATCCATGCCTGCGTCACTCGACACACGAAGCGCATGGCAGCTTGGCGAAGCACTCAAGCCGCTGCGTGACATGAACGTGTTGATCGTGGCGTCCGGCAGCCTCACCCATAACTTGTATGAGTTCCGCGGAGCTGCAACCCATGGTGCTGACTACGTAAAACAGTTTGCAGCGTGGACTGCCCGAACCCTGCAGGCAGGAAATATCGATCAGCTATTGGATTACAAGCAATACGCACCTTCGGCTGAACGTGCACATCCAACGGATGAACATTTTCTGCCGCTGTTTATCGCCTTGGGCGCTGCTGGAAAAAGCTATCAGACCCGAGTTCTTGAGGGCGGGATCAGCTACGGCGTACTGGCAATGGACAGCTACCTATTCACCTCGATCGATAGCGAACGATTCGAGTCAGTTCAACCCACCCGAGGTGTGGCACAACATGACGCATGACATTAGTTTTTCCGAACCAGTGCGCGAAGCCGAGTCAGGTAT
>NZ_JAMFRV010000132.1 GCF_026224925.1 Pseudomonas sp.
ATGCCGCGCAGCAGGCGGGCATGGCGACGTGTGGTTTGGTTCGGGGCAGCGGTGAGCTGGTCGGACATGCCAATGTAGGCAGTTTTGCGGTTATTGACCTGAATACGTTCTGACGGTGTAGGCCCTCCCGTCTGTTTTGGATGGGGGGCTGATTGCTGTAGGTGGTGGTTTGTCGGCTTGTAAGAATATTCTCGTTATCGCGTAAGTAAGTACTGTTTGTGTTTTTCCTGATTTTTAAAAGCCTTTTACTGTGCAACTCTTTGTGGGTCGATACGTTAATTGTCGATGCGCACTAGAGCGACAAACGTCGGGGTTAAAAGGAGCGTGGAGATGGAAACAGTCGAGGCAATGAATGCCGATTTAAACCAACTTATTCAGCAGATGGTTACCGGTATTACCGAACTCAATGGTGACAAGGCCATTGAAAATGCACTGGAATGGTTGCGTAGCCAATGCTGTTGTGAGCGCGCCCTGTTTTATCAGTTCAAGGGCCCGGTGCTGCTGACCTGTATTACGTCAAACGTGGACAGTGTCTGGCGAGAGCTTTATCGTCATGCACGACTCAATATTGATGATCCGGTGATGCGCAGCTACCGGGAACAGTTAGGTTTTGTGGCGTGGGAAACGGCCTTTGTATTACACCCTCCGACGCCAACGTTCAAAGAGGTGGTTAAAGACTACCAATTGCTGCCTGCTGTTTCTTATGGTTATTCCAACGAAACCTTGGCCAGTCAGGGCGTGGTCACGGTTTGTTCACTCAACGGCATGACCCGCCCACTCAGCGACAACGACAAGTACCTGCTCAGCAGCCTCGTACCGATTCTGCACATGGCTGGTAGAGGGCGTAAGTTCCATGCCAAAGCGTTGAGCGAAAAAGAACTGGAAGTCCTCAAGTGGGCGAGGGCGGGGAAGACAGCCTGGGAAATCGGGATTATCCGTGAGATATCCGAAGCGACCGTGAAGTATCACTTTAAAAGTATCTATTCCAAGTTAGGGGTTTCGAACCGGGCACAAGCGGTGGGGGAGGCGCTGTATCAAGGCATTCTCAAGTGATTCAACCTGGCAGCGGCGCCGCCACTACACCCGGCATCAACAGGTCGATGTGGTAACCCTGTCGGCCGTCACCGACCGCAACGTGCAGGCCTTCAATGCCCTCGTTGAGTTGTGAGTTGATTCGGTAATCAATAGTGCGCGCAATGCTGGCGTTGACCCCGAATGCGCATTCGGTCAGGTGTAGGCCACGTGGGCCGGTGGCTTCGTTCAGCAGTGCGCAGTAGTCGCGGCCAGCGATCTTGAACGAGGTGACCTGACTGTCCTTGATCGTAACGGTGGCACGGTGACGCGCGATGTTATTTGCCATCGTGGCCAGCGATTCTATCAAGCGCGGGGGTATCGATGGATCATGGTAGCCACGCGCCGACAACATGCCGGCGACCTGAAACTCACCGGTAAGGGTAAAAGAGCGGGGTTCGTCCGGGTTCATGTGGGTGTAATGGACCTCCAGTAATTCAGCCAGCGGGAAGATGAATTTTTCCTTCGCCGCATGAATATCCTCCTCAATCATTGCGTACGGTGCTACGCCCTCGGTAATGACCAAGTGGCCGGCGCAATTTGGCCCGACAAGAACAAGCTGGCGGTGATCGTCCAGTAATGTCAGCAACTGCTCCTGCTTGTGCATGGCTTGGCGATAGTCACTGCTGCACATTTGCTCGAAGGTATACATCACGCTGTTCGGTGCCGGGTCGAACGCATGCGCCTGAGTGTAAATGGCTCGTCCAGATTCACTCTGCACCGACAATTGCAGCAGTGACTCGGTGCCTTCCCGGCTGACAGTAATGCACACGCTATTGGCTGGCAGGTGGTGCAGTTCGCTGATCAACCTCGCCGGCACTTGATGTGCCAACGCATAGGCAACCAGTTCTGGAGAGTCTGTGAGTAAAGTTATATCGCGCGAATCAAAGAAAGTTTCGAAGTGCTTCAAACGGTTCATGTCCAACTCCATACCTTTTACAAAAGAACCCGTCGCGGTGTTATCCCGCGACGGGTTATCAGCGTCCTGCTGTCACCACTTGGTTAGTGGATAAAAGCCAAAGGTTTGGTTTGTTGAGGGCTTGACTCGGTTGAGAGTGGGCTTGGTCATCATGTTTCCCCTATAAGTTAGATCAAGCGATGTGCTTGACGGGGTAACGTTAAGACGAACCTCAGCTGATTAAAACTACCCGGACAGGTAGGTGTAAAACAGCTGTAGACGCTATTAACTGTTGCGGTGGGACAGTTATTTTAGTCAGGGGTGACTTGGCATATATACAAAAAGACCCTGGCTCCCGTTAAGGGCGCCAAGGTCTTTTAATCGTTGCTACGTTCACGTTACCAAGCGGTCTGCTTAGCGAGTGTGGTAAGTCGGCAAGTCAAAACGATGCTGGCTTTGCAGCATGGAAATCGCTGGCAGTTCACTGGCTTGTGCTGCGAGGTCACGGCGAATCGCGCTGATCACCCAATCCAGTTGAACTGGTGTATGCAGTTGTGCGTAGGTTACCGAGCGGCGAATTTGTTTACCTTCGCTGTTACGCAGGCTTAGCAGCACACCGCCGTCTGGGCGCAACTGAGTAGTTACTTCGAACTCAGAAAATACTGACGAAAATTTTTCTTGGATAAAAGTCATGTCTGGCGGCTCCGTTGCTCAAGGGATAACAAGCTTGGGGAGACTGTTGCAGTGTCTGTGCCAGCATTCTTATATAAAAATAATTATTTAAATCAAAGACTTAGAAGGGTCATGATTTTTTTGGTTCGTGCATATTGCACGAGTAGCCATCGGGCATCCTGCATTTTGCGGGTTGAGCGCCCTGGTGATAGGACGTGCTGGAAGGCAGTTTCGGTTATCCATACGCTTAGGACACTGCCGGCGCGGATTTATCCTTCTCTTTTTTCCAGTTGAACGACGGGAGGCCATGGATGCCGAACCCAACGCACGGTTATTGAATTTCACTATCGCCCGCATACCTTGACCCTCAGCGGGTTGCTCTGGAGACTGCTGGCAAACCCGATGACTGCAACAGGCTGTTCGGTAGCCTGCGCACACGGCCCTTAAGGAGCAAAGCACTATGTCTGACGATTCCAAGCCGGCCACCGAGGCCAAGCAAATGACTGAAGATGAAGCCGCGGAATTTGCCGATCAGGTATTTGATCTGGCTCGTAAAGGCGATGCGCGGATGCTGGGTTTGTTGCTGGAAAGGGAACTGACGCCTAATTTGCGCAACCACAAGGGTGACACGCTGCTGATGCTTGCCAGCTATCACGGTCACCTGGATGCCGTTCGGGTATTGCTGGAGTTCAAAGCTGACCCAGA
>NZ_JAMFRV010000133.1 GCF_026224925.1 Pseudomonas sp.
GGATAAAGCGCAAGCAGAACAAGACGCAATAGACGCCAAAGTTAAAAAGCAGGTTGCCGTTCAGGAAGTCAAACGAGCGGCGTATTGCCAAGACGTGAGGATGAACCTGGCCCAATTGCGAAACAATCCGCGGGCACGCCTGGACATCGACGGTGTCATTCGGCGCTTAACCGACGAAGAGCGTGCCACGCGCGTTGCTGAAGCGGAAAAAGCGATACAAGACAATTGCCAGTAAAACCCCGCCGGGCGACCCCGGCACTGGATTTAATGTGCAGAGTCACTTAACGCGCCTCAGTGATCACCCGGTCGAACTGCTTCAGTAATTGCTGCAGGGTATCTGTCTCCTGCTGACGGCCCGCATACACCATCTCGGCCATTTCCCGAATGCCCGATGCATTAGGCAGTGACAGATCCTGCTCCAGGATAACTTTCATGCGCGGCAAAAATATCCACTGCAACCACTGATCGAATTCCATCAAGTCAACAGCGAAAGGCTCGCTGCTGGCCAATGCCTCGGGACTGGGCGGCACATCACTCCACCAGCCAAGCTGACGTAACTCACGTTCGATCAGCAGTAATTGCCCAGCGACTTGAGGAAAACGTTTGTCCATCAATAACCGCCCCCTGCTTTTTGACGTGCCAACGCTGCACCTGCGGCATCACCTTGTTTCGCTCGCGACTGAGCGATCAAACCCCATAGGCTGGCCTGCAAATCGGAGCGACCATTGGCGTACGTCAGGCCACGGCGTGCAAGTTGCTCGGCTTGTGGCGCATCGCCCTGAGCCAAACGTACTTGTGCCAAGCGGAAGAGCACCTGCGGCTCGCGCGGCGCTACACGCTGGGCGCGCTCCAGGCTGGACGACGCACCGTTCAAGTCGCCGCTGGCCTGTTGCTGCTGGGCGGTCGTGAGCAATGAGAGGACGGGGCCGTCAAGTTGCTCGTCTGCAGACAAACCGCCGCTGCTTGGAATACCCGTTGGTGCGGTGGAGTTGTAGCTGTTGTTAATCGGGGCCGTATTGATTGGCGCGTTATTGATCGGTGCGGTTTCGATCGGGCTGGTATTGAACTGAGGTGCCCCAGTTGAAGCAGGGTAGCTTTGGATCGGAGAACCACCGCCACTCGGGACCATCACCGTAACGCCGGAATCCTGCGGCTCGGCTTGCGGCTGTTGCTGTTGCTGTGGCGCGCGCTGACGATAACCGCCGTTGCCTTGGACACGTTCACTGTTGGACACTTTGCTTCCGGAATCTTCGACCGGAATAGAGCCACGCTCTACACTGGCGCAGCCGTTAAGCAAAGCCACAGCTGTTAAAGCAGGAATCAACCACTTATTCACGTCACATCCTCTTTGCTTATTTCAACCAACCTTTGACCCAATCCATTACGGAATCGGCCGCGGCAGGGACGCCGCCACAGGCAGTGCCGGGCGCCGGTTCACTGCCGCGAATATACGGCATCTGCACCGCGCCCGGGCAGGTCGAGTCAGAGCCTTGGCCGGTACTGGAATTGATCCAGGCCTGAACCACATTATCGGGCTGCGCGGTGTCCAGTGAAAGCGGATCGGCCCGACGCATGAAGCTCGTCCATATCTGCAACGCGCCGGTGGCACCGGTGAACGGTGTTTGGGCGTTATCGTCGCGACCGACCCAGACCACCGCCAGTAAATCCTGGCTAAAACCGGCAAACCAGCTGTCACGCGAATCATTAGTGGTGCCACTTTTACCAGCCAGATTCAACGTGCTTGGCAGCTGGCTATAAGCCGACTTGCCCGTACCTTCTCGCATCACGCGCTGCATGGCATTTTGCAGCAGATAAATAGACCCTGGATCGAAGCGCTGCTGGATCTGGAACGGATAGCGCTTAAGCGGCTCACCTTCGGCAGTCAGTACACTACGGATCCCGCGCATCGGCGTATTAAAACCGCCGTTGGCAATGGTCTGGTACATGGTTGCCACTTCAATCGGGCTGAGGCTACCGGCACCCAACAACATCGACGGATACGCTGGCCATTCGCGGCTGATACCCAGCTTACCCAAGGTTTTGAAGACGTTCGGCACGCCCAGTTCAAGGCCGAGCTTGGCCGAGGACAGGTTGTAAGAGTGCGCCAGGCCTTGATACAGGAAGATATTGCCGTGTGACTTGTGATCGAAGTTTTGTGGTTTCCAGACTTGCCCGTCCGCGCCCTTGACCGAGAATTGCTCGTCGGCAATGTAACTGGTCAATGTGTATTTGCTAGGCTGCTCTAGCGCAGTCAGATAGATCGCGGGCTTGACCAGCGAGCCGATCGGCCGCACGGCATCCAGCGCTCGGTTGAAACCGGCGTATCCCGCCTGACGGCTGCCGACCAGGGCCTGGACTTCACCGGTCTCGGGATTGGTCACGACCATGGCCGTTTCCACTTCATCGCCGCCCTTGCGCCCGTCCATCTTCTTGAATGCTTCAGTAACCGCCGCCTCAGACTTCATCTGCAGAATCGGATCGAA
>NZ_JAMFRV010000134.1 GCF_026224925.1 Pseudomonas sp.
CCGAAGCAGCCGTAAAAATGATTGGCTTGGCTGACGTCGGAAGGCCTATCAGCCTTATCGCGGGCAAGCGCGCTCCTACAGTTGATTGAACTGCGTCCGATTACAAACCGACCTCAAGCAGCACCGGGCGATTAGCCAGGGCTTTGCTCATTAGCTTCTCGACGAACTCGCGGTCGACGTCTGGCAAGGGGAGACGCGGCGGACGGGTCAGCGAAGTGCCGCGGCCGGCCAGTTCTTCGCACAGTTTGATGCACTGTACCAAGTCCGGACGCGCATCCAGGTGCAGCAGCGGCATGAACCACTCATACAGCGGCATGGCTTCCTTGAAGCGGCCATCGCGGGCCAGACGGAACAGGGTTTCACCTTCTTTCGGGAAGGCATTGGACATCCCCGAGACCCAGCCCACCGCGCCCACTGCGATACTTTCCAGCACCACATCATCGAGCCCGGCGAACAGCACGAAGCGGTCGCCGACCTCGTTACGCACGTCGATAAAACGCCGGGTATCACCCGACGAGTCCTTGAAGCACACGATGTTTTCGCAGTCTGCCAAGGAAATCAAAATGTCCGGCGTGACGTCGTTTTTGTAGATGGGTGGGTTGTTGTAGACCATCACCGGCAGGTCGATGCTGGTGGCGACACTGCGGAAATGCGCGGCGGCCTCATGGGGTTTTGCCGAGTAAACCAACGCGGGCATGAGCATGATGCCGTCGGCGCCGACGCGTTGAATTTCCTTGGCCAGCTTGGTCGCGTTGGCGCTGGTGAACTCAGCAATGCCCGACAACACGGGCACGCGGCCGGCCGAGGCGTCTTTGGCGACTTCCACCAACTGAATTTTTTCTTCACTGCTCAGCGAGGTGTTTTCGCCCACGGTGCCGCAGATGATCAGGCCAGAAACGCCGTCGCGCACCAGGTTCTGGATGACGGTATGGGTGGCTTCAAAGTCGATGCTGAAGTCACTGCGAAATTGAGTGGTGACGGCGGGAAATACGCCGCTCCAGTTGACGGTTTTACTCATGATGGCCTCCAAATTGGCTCTAAGGTATTTCGTATACGTTAAGGTCAGGGCAAAGCTATACGGCGGATTTCGTTTAAATCTGGGTTAGATGTCTACGTGCACCGGCCAGGTATCCGACAACTGATAACCGACTGGGTAAGGATCGCTAGGGTCGAGCATGTGTTGATGGGTGCCGGTGATCCAAGCGCGGCCTGACAGGCAAGGAACGATGGCCGGCTTGTCGGCGACCTGGGTTAGTGAGTCGATGCGGCAATGAAATTCGGAACCGATGATCGAGCGACCGATAAAGCGCTCGCCCACGGCCAATTGACCTTTGGCATGCAGCACTGCCATACGGGCCGAACATCCGGTGCCGCAGGGTGAACGGTCGATCTTGCCGGGGCGAATGACGACTGCGTTGGCAGCGCTGGCAACACCGTCGATACGGGTCACGGGCGCGGCGATCTGGCAGAACGAAATGTGATTCCAGTCCGGGTTTAGCGGGTGACTGAAACCCAGTTGTTCATTTGCGGCCAAGGTAATTTTCAAGCCCATGGCGACCAGATCAGCGGCTTCATCGGCGGTCAGGGAAAAGCCCAGGCCGACTGAGTCGACGAGCACGAAGCTGTCGCCGCCGTAAGCGGTGTCAACCTGGATCGAACCCAGGCCAGGCACTTCAATCATGGCGTTCAGCTTGTCGGCGAAGGAGGCTACGTTGCGAATCTCCACGCGTTCGGCTTTGCCATTTCGGCATTCGGCGATCACTTCGATCAAGCCGCCGGGCGCTTCCAGAATCAGTCGGGTTTGCGGCTCGGTCATCGGCAGAATGCCAGCGTCCAGTAGCACGGTGGCGACGCACATTGAGTTGGAGCCAGACATCGGCGGTACGTCGGCGGGCTCCATGATGATGAAGCCCATTTGCGCCTGCGGATTTTTCGCGGGCACCAGCAAGTTGACGTGCCGGAACACGCCGCCACGGGGTTCGTTGAGCACGAAGTTACGTAGCACGTCGTCATTGGCAACCCAGCGCGATTGCTCCCACAACGTATCGCCCGGCGGCGCGACCACGCCGCCGACAATCACATCGCCGACTTCGCCTTCAGCGTGGCAACTGATGACATGGATGACTTTGGATGACCGCACGTTAATGCCTCCTACAGATTCAATGCACTGACTTAAGAAATTCGATGGTTTCGGCCCTTTGTGGGTTTCCGATTACTTGCTCCGGTGTCCCGATCTCATGCACCAGGCCGCTGCGCAAGAACGCCACGCGGTCTGACACATCACGCGCAAAACGAATTTCGTGGGTAACCAAAACCATGGTCATACCGTCCTCCGCGAGCATGCGCATGGTGTCTAGCACCTCGCCGACTAACTGCGGATCCAGCGCCGAGGTGGCTTCGTCGAACAGCATGTAATTGGGCGACATTGCCAGCGCACGGGCGATGGCCATGCGTTGTTGCTGCCCCCCGGAAAGCTTGCCGGGGAATACCTTGAGCTTGTCCGCCAACCCCACGTGGGTCAGTTGTTTCACCGCCAGTTCTTCGGCTTCGGCAGCGCTTTTACCTAATACCTTACGCGGCGCCAGCATCACGTTTTCCAACACGGTCAGGTGCGGGAACGCATTGAACTGCTGAAACACGATGCCGATCTTCTGCCGCAGTTTGTTGAGGTCGGTGCTCTTGGCATGCACCTCGGTGCCGTCGACCCGAATGCTGCCGCTCTTGATCGACTCCAGGCCATTGATACACATCAGCAGGGTCGACTTACCGGAGCCCGAACCGCCGATGATCGACACCACCTCACCTTTGTTCACTGTCAGGCTGACGCCCTTGATCACGTCGAGCTCGCCGAAGGATTTGTATACGTTGTCGATCTCAATCATTTTCCTGCCACCTTGTTTCCAGTCGGGCGCCCACGCGGGCAACCACCAGGCTCATGACGTAGTAAATAAGTCCCGCGATGCTCAGCACCAGCAGCGGTTCATCGATGCGGGTGACGATGGTTTGCGAGGCCCGCAGCAATTCGATGATGCCGATCCACATCACTAATGCCGTGTCTTTCATCACCGACAGCGTCAGGTTCAGCCAGCCGGGGAAGGCCACCCGCGTCGCAATCGGCATCACGATGAAGCGCAAATCCTGAAAGTAACTCAGGCCTAACGAACGACTGGCGCGGCGCAACGTGAACGGCACCGCCAGCACGCCGCCACGAACGATTTCCGTGCAATAGGCCGTGGCGTAAACCCCCAGCACCACGCAACCGACGGTGAACGCACTCCAGTTCAACCCGACGATGCTTTTCAGCGCGTTGAACAACACGAACTGGATCAGCAGCGGGACACTGCGAAACACGTCCAGCAGCCAGGCGAGGGGTATAGTCGATCGAGGAAACAACGCCCGCAGCACGCCGCAGACGATGCCAGCCAAGGTGCCGATCACCATGGCCGCGAGGGTCAGCAGAATCGTGACCCAAGCGCCGTGCATCAGGTACATAAAGTCGCTTGTGGTAAGGCTGGTCGTGAACATGCTCATTCCTTAATACCTGAACAGGCGCCAGCTCAGTAGACGGGCGACGCCGACGATCAGCTTGGCGATCAGGTAATAAATCACCGCTGCCAAGGCAAAGAACTCGAAGGTACGGAAGGTTTTCACGTTGTAATCCTGGGTCACGCCGGTGAGGTCGTTGTTCAGCCCGACCACCACGCCCAGGGATGTCATCAACACCGCCCAGACCATTTGGTTGGTCAGCGGGTAAAACACAATGCGCAGCAGTTGCGGCACGATCACCAGTCGGTACGCCTGGGGGGCGCTCATGCCCAGCGAGCGGGCGGCGCGCATTTGCGTGTCCGGCACGGCCTTGAGGCCTCCGCGAAAATTCTCTGCCAGATAGCCCGCGTTGTTGAAAGTGATGCCGGCCAGCAATGCAAGCCATGAGCTGACGTGCAGGCCGAACGAACCCAGGCCGAAATACAGCATGTAAATCTGAAATAACGAGGGCGTGTTGCGTGCAATCGACACCCACAGATCGCCAAACCCCTTCAACCAACGGTTGTCACCTTGGCGAATAAGCGTCAGCAGCAGGGCGATAATCACCCCGAAAATCATCGACAGTGCGGCGGTCTGAAAGGTGACGATGGCGCCATCGAGCATGTCCGGCAGTGCCTTGAACGCGGCCCGCCAGTGGAAGGTGTAATCAAACATGGGCGGTCATCTCCACGGCAGCACCCAGCCAACGTGGCGGCCGACCACTGGTTTCGCCCTTGCAGGCAGCATCGACGCACGCTGCCAGGCTGCCGAAATGCACCAACCGGCCCACTAAGCCTGGCGCGTAGTGGGCGTACTTTCCAGAGTTAGTCATTAACGTCCGCGCCAGCAGCGGCACCACCGGTTCGCCGAGCATGCACCAGCAGGTGTCGGTGACGAACTGCGCGCCAAAGGTTTCTAGCGTCGCCACGTAACCGGCCTTGATCGCTTGAGCATGAATGGCCCGGCCGCAGGTGATCACCATCGCCACGTTGGGGTGTTTGCGTTTGCCGTGACAGAGGGCCGCCAACGCTTCGCACTCGCTCAAGGAGAAGTGCGGGTTGCCCAGCGACACCAGATCAACCTTTAACTCTTCGGCACTGTTGAGTTCTTTCCAACTGGCCTGCAAGTCATGGTGGGAGATATGCAACGTCCGCGGGGCTGGTTGATGACCCAATGCTAATTCCACGGTGGCCGCTTCTGGCGTCACCCCCACGATGTGAAACATCGGCGCGGCGGAAGTGGTCGCGAACGCGGCGCCAAAAGCTTTCAAATCATCCAGAGTGGGCTGCATTTTTTCCAGGCCACAGACCACCGGAATTTCGCTGCCGGCCAGCAACCCGACGTGATAGCCCAGCAGCGGATAAAAAACATCGTCCAGCCCGGCCAACGGCGGCAGTTCTATGCGCAGGGTGGCGTGGCGTTGTTGGTCGAGGTGGCAACCGGTCAAGGGCGCGCGACCGGTCAGGGCGATGCAGATGTCCAGGTAATCCGGGTATTTCAGGGTGCGAGCGCCCAACACACTGTTGGCGTACACCACTGCGTTGGATTCGGCCCAAACGATTTGTTCGCCGGCCTTGGGTGCGCTGTCCAGCAGATAAGGCGCGCAGGTAAAGCTGACTTTTGCGCCCATGTCCAAATAAGCATCGCCCAACTGGCTAGCAGGAACGCCTAGCGCGACGTCGATGCCTTGTTCGCGCCACCGGCGTTTATCCACCGAAATGGAATTCAGGGTGGTCGGCACGCTGACTTTCGCGCCCCATGCCACCAGTTGCTGAGCAAAACGCAGGCTGGCAGGGCCGGTATAAATGCAGCCATCGATGTGCGCTTGGGTGACGTCCAACAACTCGGTGGCGCCTTGCAGTTCTGCGACATGCAAGATGATGAGCATCGCCACTTGTGCGGCTTTGCCGTGGGCGCCCGCGAGCATTTCCCGGTCCCGCGGACTTAGGGTGATAGTCGACGGCAGCGCCGGGGTGACTGTCGTTGCGGTCGGCACATAAGGGGTAGAAGGCGGCAGCAAGAAGCCTTCCAGACGGTCGCTTTCGATCTGCACGTAAGTCATGTGGCGCAGGGCGGCAAAGCCCTCGCGGCCGACACACATTACCGGGATCGACTTGTGAAACATGTGCTCGGCAATCAATACGCCGAGGGTCAGGATGTCTTCAACGTGTTCAAACACCAGCGCGGCAGGGGCGTGACCGTTGAGGATCAGTTCCAGTAATACGCTGCTGCCAGTGCATGAGCCGCGCCCACTGGGAATAGCCAACACGCGGTCGGCCAGTACAGCGCCGCACAGGGGATGATGGCGGTCAATAATTTCGCCGCTGAACGGATCGACGCCACCCCAAAAACTCAGGCCAACATCGCAATAGAGCAATTCGCCTTGCGCTGATCCAGCTACCAGACTGCGGCCGCTTAACGAGATATCAGGCATCGTGTGTTCCTAACGTATAGAACAGCAGAATAGGCAGAAAAAGCCCGGCGCCGAAACGACGCGCGGGCACATGCTCAATCAGCGATACACACCTGGAACCGTCAGGTTCACCGGTTCGCCACCCACCCATTTTGCGTAAAGCTCTTTATAGCGACCGTCACGCACTTGGTGCTGGATGAACAGGTTGAGGTAGTTGATCAAGCCGTATTCGTCACGTTTTGCAGCCAGCGCAACGTAATCGATGACATACGGCGCTGGGCCGACGATGTCCAAGTCCGGGAACTTTCCGGTTTTGATCACTGCTGCAGAAACTGTGTTGGTGATCACCGTGGCATCGATATGGCCTTGCTCGACTGCCTGAATAGTATCGTTCTGATTCTGGTACGCGCGGAAGCTGCCTTTAGAGTCGTTCCAGGCTTTTACGTCTTTTTCCAAGGCAATGGCTTCAAACGTACCGCTGGTATTACCCACCGGCCTGCCTTTGAGGTCTTCGTATTTAGTGATGCCTTTGCCCTTGTGCGCCACGACCATCATCTGAAAGGCGAAGTACGGGATGGTCATGCCGACTGTCTTCGCCCGTTCCAGGGTGTCGGAGGTCGACCCGACAATGACGTCGGCTCGGCCTGAAACCAGCGCCGGGATACGGTCCGGGAACGGCGTGTCAATGATTTCTGCTTTCACCCCGAGGGTCTTAGCCAAGTCATTGCAATAGTCGACGTCGAAACCGATGGGGGTGTTGGTCGCGTCGCGAGAGCCCATAGGCGGGAAGTCCAACGTAACCGCGCAACGCAGGGTGCCACTTTCGATGATGCTATCGAGCTTGTCAGCCTGCGCCGTGCTGATAAAGCAGGCGCTAACTAGTGCTGTGAGGGCTACGGCGGTTACTTGCTTCTTCATGTGAGGGCCTCGGTGTCGTGGTGTGCGGTCAGATGAACTCGTTTTTAGTATTGAGGATTTCGTATACGTTATTTCATATGCAGAGGATGTGCCAGTTTGGCGAGGGCACGGGTGCAGCTCGGGAGGACGCGGTTCTAGCAGTTTAGCGGGGATTAACGTGAACGCTTGAAGCGGGGGAGATGTTACATAACGGAGCAAACCCGGTAACCGGTGGGCTGTTTTAGCCCACAGTCTTGAGCCAAACCGCAACTCTATGGGACCGAATTCATTCGGGAAGGCGGTGTGTCTGGTACACCGCGTCAAGCCATTCGCGAACAAGTTCGCTCCCACCGAATGTGCGCCATGCCCTCAAGCATGGGCATCACACAAAACCTGTGGGAGCGAACTTGTTCGCGAAGCAAGCGGCGCGGTTAGTCTGATACACCGCGCTGAGGGATTCAGGTCTTTACCGGTCGGTTCGGCAGATGCTCGTAGAGGGTGCGGCATACCCCAATGATGTGTTGCTCGATCAATTCGGCCGCTTTGTTGGCATCGCGATCTCGGCACGCCTGAATAATCTCGCGGTGTTCGACGTTCGCCCGTTCCTTGCTTTCACCCAAGGTCATTTGCAAGCGCAGGTAACGTTCGACCTTGTCATGGATGGAACGGATCAGGTTGGTCAAAAACGGTCGCTGCGCCGGTTCATATAAACAGGCATGCAGTTCCCAGTTCAGTTCTGCCCAATGCCCGATCTCGCTGTTTTCAAGAAACTCATCGCAGATCCGGTCAGCATTGGCGAACGTCTCCTCGGTCATGTTCGGCACCGCCAAACGGATCGCCTGAACCTCCAGCAGCACGCGAACTTCGAAAATCTGCGCCAGCTCCGGCTCAGATATCTTGGTGACCACTGCGCCCTTGTTGCGATGAAAAATCACCAGACCTTCGGCCTCAAGGCGCTTCAACGCCTCACGCACCGGGATTTTGCTGACATTGAACAGCCCGGCAATCTCATCCTGGCGAATGGGTTCGCCTTCGGCAAAATGGCCGACGATGATCGCGTCGCGCAAATGTTTGGCGATTATTTCCGACGCGGTAGGGGTGATCCCCAGATTAGGGGGATTGAAACGAGGCAAGGGCAAGGGAAGTGGACCACTGGGTTTAAAAAGAAAATATTGTATACGACGTCGGATATGACTTCACAACGGATGTTCAGCGATCTGCTCATCGGCCATCTTTGTCAACGTGCCGATCCTCGCCGGGCTGAACGGCGGTCGCGGTGCTGGCGGGGTCCAATCGAACAAATAATGAGCGGCCGCTCCGCACACTCGCCCTTGGCAGGCACCCATCCCGCAGCGACTGTGCAGCTTGGCCTCGGTCCATCCGGAACACGCTTGCAACGTCGCATAGTTAAGGTCTTCGCAACGGCAGACCAACGTGTCCGGGGCGGACAACATTTTTAACCCCGGATTCAGGGTAAAGGTCGTGTTGAGCACATCAGCAAACGCCTGCCAATGGTCACGCTGCACCCACAGCGCGTGGGCTTTTTTCTGATCACCCACCGCCGCGTGACCGGCGATAGCGCCTTCAACCAAGGCCAGTTCGCTGCCGCCGAAACCGGCACATTCGCCCGCCGCATAGTGATCGTCCAGGCTTGTTGTTTGCCAGCTATCCACGGCAATCGCGTGATTGATGATCAAGCAGCCCAAGGCTTGGCCCAATTCAATATTGGGAATCAAACCAAAACCACAGGCCAGACGCTCACAGGCGAGTTCTACGGTTTTTCCCGCTTGCAGCAAACGTACCCCGCGCAAGCGGTCATCCCCGAGCGCTTCCAATACGTGGCTTGAGCTGCGATAACGCACGTTGAACAGCGGCAACGCTTGCAGCACTTTGCTTGGCCATGTCGGCAACCGCGCAGCGAAACCCGCTACTGCGCTGAACGATGCCTGCTCTGCGATGCGCAACACGTTGGCGCCTGCTTTTTTCGCCGAGGCGGCACTTGCCAGCAACAAAGGACCGCTGCCAGCGACCACTACCGATTCGCCCCTGACCGGCAAACCGCCCTTGATTAGCGCCTGCAAACCACCTGCACCGGTCACGCCTGGCAAGGTCCAGCCGGGGAACGGCAGCAGTAACTCCCGGGCGCCGGTGCACAAAATCAGCTTGTCATAGCTAAGCTGCCAACCGCGCTCGGCGTCTTCCAGAAGCAGGCGCTTATGCCCGATGCGGGCGACCACACGGGTGCCATTGCACACCTTGATATTCGGCGCGTGGGCCAATGCCTCGCGGTAACGACGTGCGTTGGCCGGCAACTGTACTTTTGGCCCGTCGCGCCAAATCTGCCCGCCCGGCAAAGGGTTGTCGTCCAGCACAATAATGTTTACGCCGCGGGCTGCCGCCGCCAAGGCTGCTGCCATGCCCGCAGGCCCGGCGCCGATGATCAGCAGGTCGATGTGTTCACTCATGTGCGGCTCACTCATGTGCAGGTCTCTACCGACATACCATTCAGGCACAGCGTTTGGCAGGCCAGGCGCCTGCGGCCATCAATGGTCACTCGGCATTCCTGGCAAATGCCCATGCCGCATAACGGCGCCCGCGCTTCGCCGCTGACCGAAACACGGCTGATACCGTCTGCGCCGAGGTACAGCGCGGCGGCGACCGTGGTGCCGTGGGCGACCCGCACGCTGACGTGGTTTATGTGCAATTCGATCATGGCGTCGCCTCAGCCAGTGCTGCTGTCGGACTAAACCGTTCGAAACGGTAAGGCTGCGGATCAAACGCCGGTTTTTCCCCCGATATTTGCGCCGCCAGCAGGTGAGCGCTGCCGGGCGCGGTCGTCACGCCAAGCCCTTCATGGCCCACCGCCAACCATAAGCCCGGTTGGTGTGGGTGTTTGCCGAGTATTGGCAGGCCGTCGGGGGTGGCGGCACGAAAACCGGTCCAACTGCGAATGGCATTCATGTCTTCCAAGCCCGGCAAATATTCCAGTGCACGCTTTAGCATCCGCGCCAACACCGGGCCTTCCACCTCGGGATCGAGAGTGTCGAACTGCCGGGACGAACCGAGAAGAATTTGCCCCGTCGGCCTTGGCTGCGCATTGAACGCCACCGAGGTGCCTTGGTCGGCGTGGGCGCTGGTGATGTAGCCCAGTTCGACCAATGGATGATGGATCTGCACCGGGTAACGGTCGGTGATCAGCAGATGACCTTTCTTTGGCCGAATCGGCAGTTCAGGGCACAGCTCTGTGGCGTGGATACCGTTGGCCAAGATCACCGCAGTCGCCGTCAACCAGCGTTGATCGTGCAGACGCACGCGATTGCCTTCGACTTCGATGACATTGGCGTCGAGACGCCTAATCCGTGCGGCGTGACGAGCCAGTAGCCAGCGGGCGGCATTGGGTGCGTAAATGATGCCGTCGTCACTGACTTTCAGCGCACCGTGCAGCCCTTTGCGTAGCGCCGGTTCAGCGGTTTGTAACGCGTCAGCGCTGAGCATTTCACAGGGGACGTCATTGGCCTGCAACGTGGCCATTTTCTGTTCGGCGCCGTGCAGCTCAGCAGCGTTAGCTGCCAGCCATAATGTCCCGCAGTTGCGGTACGCGCAGCCGTCATTCAGGTCTTTCGCAAGCGCTCGCCAAACGCCAATGGAGTAATGCGTGAGGGCCATTTCCGCTGGGTTGTCATCCATCGCCACCAAATGGCCCATGCCCACCGCCGTCGCACCGCCGCGCTGGCTGTCGATCACCAGCACGTCCAGCCCACGACGGGCCAGTTCATCGGCGCAGGCGCTGCCGACAATGCCGGCGCCAATGACAATGACGTCTGCGTTCACGGGCGAATGCCCCAGGCGAATGGATCGTCTTCTTCCAGGATCAAGGTGGCTTCGGCGCTGATGTGGGCGCGGCCACGAATGGTCGGAATAATCTGCGGCTCTCCGGCTTTCTCCCACTGATAACTGCCTTCAAATTGGCTGCCGATGACACTGGCCTGCCGCCAGATTTCACCGGGTTGCAGTTTGCCGTCAGCCGCCAGGCACGCCAACTTGGCACTGGTGCCGGTGCCGCACGGGGAGCGGTCGTAGGCCTTGCCAGGACACAACACGAAGTTGCGACTGTCGGCGTTATCGTCATGGGCAAACAATTCGATATGGTCGATCACGCCGTCGTCATCGCCGCAGATACCTTGATCCTCCAGCGCCTGGCGCACGGCCCAGGAATAAACGGTCAGCGCGTCGAGGTTATCGTTGGCCACACTGAGACCATGCTCGGCAATCAGGAAAAACCAATTTCCGCCCCAAGCGATGTCACCCGTGACGGTGCCAACGCCCGGCACCTCGACTTTTACCGCTTTGCGATAACGGTACGATGGCACGTTGCGCACGCTCACCGAACGGTCCTCGTGCAAGGTGGCTTCTACGGTGCCGACCGGGGTTTCGATACGGTGCAGTCCCGGTTCGATACGGCCCAAATGCGCGAGGGAAATGATCAGGCCGATGGTGCCGTGACCGCACATGCCTAAGTAACCGGTGTTGTTGAAAAAGATCACCCCGGTGCAGGCAGTGGGATCGACCGGCGGGCACAGCAGCGCGCCAACCAACACGTCATTGCCACGCGGCTCCAGCATGGTGCTGGCGCGCCAATCATCGAACTGCTCAGCCAATATCGCCCGGCGCTCGGCCATGCTGCCTTTGCCCAGCTCGGGGAAGCCATCAATGACCAAGCGGGTCGGTTCACCGCCGGTGTGAGAGTCAATGACGCTAATACGTTTCATGGATGCCTACGCCTGCACAGGAAATGTCACTACAAGAGTGGCGTGTCGGCAGTCAAACGGCTTGAAGGATTTCGCAGGTCTGGATGACGAAATCAGCACAGCGCTTTCACATCTCTGTAGGAGCGAACTTGTTCGCGAATGCCACTCCTCGGTATTTCTGATACACCGCGTTGTCTGCTTCCCGAACAAGTTCCCTCCCACCTAGCCCCGGCATGGAGCTAAAGATGGGGTGCTCAAAATTCAGCAGAATCTCGGCATGACGCAGGGCATCAACTGCCCAGAAAATCGGTGCGAACTTGTTCGCGAAGATTTTTCAGGCACCGCAGGGCATCTGATGCACCGAGTTGTATTCTTTGTGAACAAGTTCCCTCCCACATAGATCCCGGCAGGGGCGCTAACTATGGATTGCTCAAGATCCAGCAGATTCCCGGCATGGCGCTAAAAGATGGGGTGCTCAAAAAGTTTGTTCACACAGGATTTTGGGCGACCTGAACGTTGAAGTTTGCTGGCCGGCAGCACTGAACTCAGAATTGAGCTTGGCGGTACTGGCT
Source organism: Pseudomonas sp. (assembly GCF_026224925.1). Lineage (GTDB taxonomy): Bacteria > Pseudomonadota > Gammaproteobacteria > Pseudomonadales > Pseudomonadaceae > Aquipseudomonas. The sequence continues at coordinate 12,156 of NZ_JAMFRV010000134.1, forward strand.
CGGTGATAGCCCGGTCAGCGCTTTGAACTGACGGCTGAAGGCGCTGTGGTCGGTGTAGCCGCAGCGCAAGGCGATCTCGGTAATTGGCAGGTCGCTGGTCAACAATTGCGACGCGGCGCCGAGGCGCGCTTTGTGGATCAACTGTCGCGGCGTGAGCTGGAACACCCGTTTACATTGGCGCTCTAGCTGCGCGACTGACATCCCGGCAATCGTCGTCAGGTCGGCGAGGCTGATGGGCCGGTCGTAGTGCCCGCGAATATGAGCGTCCACGGCGGCGAGTTTTTCATAGGCTGGATGTGTCGACTGCGCCGCTTGTAGGTCGTGGGAAATACCCGCCATGCCGATGATTGTGCCCTGTGCATCACGTACCGCCAGTTTGTGGGTCAGGCACCAGCCTGGCTGACGTCCGGGGTACAGGTGCAACTCCAATTGGTCGTCCAATGGCACGCCATCGCTCAACACCTGTAGATCTTGCTCGGTGTAGAAAGGGCCAAGATTGGACGGAAACACTTCTTCTGCGGTTCGCCCCAACAGCTCGCTTTTGTCTTTAAGGCCGCAACGCTGGGCCAATGTCTGGTTCGCCAGCACATAGCGCGCTTGCAGGTCTTTGATGAAGAACACCACGCCCGGCATCGCATCGAACAGCGGCGCAATCTGCTGCAAGCCAGTGGTCAGGCTGGCCAGATCGGGCGATGAGGGTAATTGATCAAGGCGCATGAGCGAGCCCGCAGCGGAAGTGAGCTGGCAACTTATCGAGTCCGGCGAGCGTCTGTCCACCGGGATTGCATCGGGGGCGGCAAATCCAACTGTGCTGAATTCTACAATTTAGCTGCGCAAACCACTCAAGCCAGCCCCCGCCATAACCTCCACGCTGTTGGTTTTGTACCGAAGGGGTTTGCCGTGATTTCATTGACGCTGGTTCAGGCGCGTGACTTGGCCGAAAACATTATGCGCAGCCACGGATTTAGCGAAGGCCACGTGCGCACCGTCGCCAATGCGGTGGTCACTGCCGAAGGCGATGCCTGCGCCTCCCATGGCCTGTGGCGTTTGCTGGGCTGTATCCATTCATTGAAGGCCGGCAAAGTGGTCGCCGACGCAGTGCCAGAAGTCGTGGACTGGGCGGCGGCGGTGGTCAAGGTGAATGGCCATGGCGGTTTCGCCGGCCTCGCGTTCGAAGCGGGCATGCCGTTATTGGTCAACAAGGCTCGCAGTCAGGGCATCGCCATTCTCGCCATCAACCACTGCGTGCATTTCTCGGCGCTGTGGGCTGAAATCGAACCGCTCACGGCGCAAGGTTTCGTGGCATTGGCCTTCACCCCAAGCCATGCCTGGGTCGCGCCTGCGGGTGGCAATAAACCTCTTTTCGGTACCAACCCCATCGCCTTTGGCTGGCCTCGTGAAGGACAAAACCCGTTTATCTTCGACTTCGCCACCAGCGCTGTCGCCCGAGGCGAAATCGAACTGCACCGCCGCGCCGGTAAAGAAATTCCCTTGGGCTGGGGCCTCGACGCCGACGGACAACCCACTACCGATGCAGCATCAGCCCTGAACGGCGCAATGCTGACTTTCGGCGGCCATAAAGGCTCAGCCTTGGCCGCCATGGTCGAACTGCTGGCCGGCCCGTTGATCGGCGACATGACCAGCAAAGAATCCCAAGCCTTCGACGCCGGTACTAAATCATCGCCCTACGGCGGCGAACTGGTGATCGCCATCGACCCACAGCGTTTGCTGGGCGTCAGCGCCGGTGAGCATTTGTTACGTGCTGAAGCGTTATTCGACGGGATCGTGGAACAAGGCGCGAGACTGCCTTCGCAGCGTCGGTTCGATGCGCGGGTGTTGAGCAAGCACAACGGGGTGCAGATTCCGGAGGCGCTGCATGCGGACTTGATGGCGTTGTTGTGAGGTGCTTCAGTGGTGTCGCCCATGATGCTGCCGATCGACAGATAACCGTAGCCACCCTGTTGCCGGACCGATTGTGTTTTTTGCTTCGGATATGGCGCGCTGCGTGACCGGGGCTTCGTTGCTGATGGATGGTGGGTTGTTTGTTAATTTGCAGTCGGGGGTAGGGGATTCGCCTGTTTCCGGCGTTGCGCTTTTGCACGGTAAACACAATCCTACAATTTATTTTGCAACAGATATTGCCCGTGCCAAATGCAGTACCCGCACCCCTGTAGGAGCGAATTCATTCGCGATCGGCTGCGAAGCAGTCGTAATCCATCACACTCAGTTTTTCCCGTTGAATTGAATTCGGCATTTGGGACAGCTTTGCGATCCATCGCGAGCAAGCCCGCGCCTACACATGTTGTGATTGCTGCGCAGCGATGGTTAAGGTTCGCCCCGCAAAACCAAATTTTTCTTGCTTCTTAAACTCAATATTAAACTTTTTATAATTAGTTTTAATCGGGTTTCACTTGAGTCATTGGCCGTCGTTTTATACCTTTGCGTCACACCACGCGAACTTGCAGATGCAAGAAGGTTATTAAAAATGTCTAAGCTCACTACCGTCGCCGGCGCGCTTATTGTGTCTTCTTTATTATTATCGCCATTTGCCATGGCAGAAGAATCGCAATCCTTCGTCGCGCAGAACGAAGCACGTCACGCAGCCTTCGAACAGCGCCAGGAAGTACTCGCCGCACAGGCGAAAGAAAACCTGAAGACTCAACAGGCATCAGCCTCCCAGCAGCAAGATGTGACTGCCAAACATACGTAAAATCGCACCCCTAAGCTCCCTTCATCGCTGATTGGATAATGCTCTGTCCCAGCGTTGAATTTTTTAGCCGCTCCCCCGCGGCTTTTTTTTCGACTGTTTTGACGACAAAAAAACGTCGATGAATTATAACTAATAAAAATAGCGACTGCATGAAGCCTATAACTGCCGCAGTTAAATAAAATTTACCAAGGGGTTCTTATCAGCGTGATTATTCCATTTAGAGTTGGAGCACTTTCTGTGGCGCTGACGGCAGCGATGTCTGCCAACGCTTTTGCAGACAACAACAGCACTGACACCAGCAAAGACGGGTTCGTCGAAGGTTCGAGCTTCAATCTCGACCTGAAAAACTATTACTTCAACCACGATCGTCACGACGGTAAGCAGGACAGCAAAGAATGGGGCCAAGGCTTCATCGGGGTCTTCGAGTCCGGGTTCACTCGCGGGCCAGTGGGTTTTGGTATTGATGCCAACGCTATGCTCGGCCTCAAACTCGACGGCGGTGGGGGTAGCGGTGGTACCAGCATTCTGCCGACCACGGCGCCGAACCCGAACAAGAACAACTTGTACGGCGATGCCCCGGAGTCATTCTCCTCGGCAGGCGGCGCCTTGAAGATGCGGGCGTTCGACACCGTGCTCAAAGTGGGTGACCTGTTCCTGAACAACCCGGTCATCGCCGGCGGCGCTACGCGGCTTCTGCCCATGACCTTCCGTGGTTTCAGCCTGACCAATACCAGCGTTGATCACTTGAAACTGGACGCGGGCCAAGTCAGTTTCGACAAACTGTTCAACCAGAGCGGCAACGGGCGCATCGGCACCTATTACGGCACCCTGCCAGACGGTCGCCAAAGCAAACACATGGACTGGGCCGGCGCCACGTACACCGGAATTCCTGGCGTAACGTCTAGCCTCTATGCCTCGCAACTCAAAGACATCTGGAACCAGGTTTATTACGATTTGGATTACACTTGGGCGCTGAACAGTTTGGTCAGCCTCAACCCCGGGTTCCACTACTACCACACGCAAGACAGCGGCCAGGCGTTGCTCGGCACCATCGACAACAATACCTACAGCCTGCACTTTGGCGTGACCGTCGGTAACCAGACGTTGACCACCTCTTTCCAGAAGGTCAACGGCAACACGCCGTTCGACTACATTCAGGACGGCGACAGCATCTTCCTCGACAACTCCCAGCAGTATTCAGACTTCAACGCCCCGGGCGAGAAATCCTGGAAACTGCAGTACGGCTATGATTTCGTCGGCTGGGGTGCTCCGGGCCTGACATCCGCCGTGTCCTACACACGCGGCACCATGGACCTGACCAAAGCCACCACCGCTGCGGACAGCGGCTACGGCAGTTATTACAACGCGGACGGCAGCGACGCCAAGCATTGGGAGCGTGACGTCGACTTGAAATACGTCGTGCAAAGCGGCAAAGCCAAGAACCTCAGCGTTCGACTGCGTTGGGCAACCGACCGTGGTGGCGATGGCTACCAAACCGTCGACCACAACATCGATGAATACCGGGTCATCGTCGATTACCCAATCAACGTGTTCTAAGCAAAGCGCGCGCCTACAAACGGGCTCGGTTGATCGGGTCCGTTTGCATTTCTCTATTGAGCATACCGCTCGTCACCCTACATAAATGGTCCAAGGCAGCGTGTTGTGTCAACGTTTGCAGCGGCGTAATATTCGCGCATTCTCGTAACACCTTCTAATACTCATAATATTTTGCTCATCTAAGCACTGCCCCGGCAACCAGCCTCGGGCGGCATTTTTGTGCGCAAGACTTTTGAGTGATGGAGGGTGGCCGCTTTACTCGACTTATAGCCTTGAGGTTTGCACTTCATCAAATGAACACCACCCTGGATGCTCGCACTGGCAGTTGGCTAAGCGTGATCGCGCTGGCCCTCGCGGCTTTTATTTTCAACACCACGGAGTTCGTTCCGGTCGGTCTGTTGAGCTCAATTGGCCACAGCTTCGACATGACCACAGCCCAAGTCGGCCTTATGTTGACGGTCTATGCGTGGGTGGTTTCCCTGACATCGCTGCCGATGATGCTGCTCACGCGCAACATCGAACGCCGCAAGTTACTGATGTTCGTGTTCGTGCTGTTCATCGTCAGCCACGTCTTTTCGAGCATGGCGACCAGTTTCAGCATGCTGTTGATTAGCCGTATCGGAATCGCTTTCGCTCACGCTGTATTCTGGTCGATCACCGCTTCCTTGGCCGTGCGTGTGGCACCGCCGGGTAAACAAGTGCAAGCATTGGGCCTGTTGGCAACCGGCACTGCCTTGGCGATGGTGCTCGGTATTCCACTGGGTCGTATCCTGGGTGAGGCGCTGGGCTGGCGCACCACCTTCCTGGCAATCGCCATTGCTGCGGGCGTCACCGTGTTGTTCCTGATCAAATCGCTGCCGCTGCTACCGAGCCAGAATTCCGGGTCGCTGCGAAGCCTGCCGATCCTGTTCAAGCGCCCGGCGCTGGTATCGCTGTATGTCCTGACGGCACTGGTGGTCACCGCCCAGTTCACCGCCTACAGCTACATCGAACCGTTCACCGCCATCGTCGCGCACATGAGCGGCGAAATGACCACGGTCCTGCTATTGCTGTTCGGTGGCGCTGGCATCCTCGGCTCGGTCGTCTTCAGCCGTTACAACAACCGCTTCCCGAGAGGCATGCTGATCGCCGCCATCGGCGCCTTGGCTCTTTGCCTGATGCTGATGTTGCCGCTCTCCGGCAAAGCCTCGTGGCTCGCGACCATGAGTGTGATCTGGGGCATGGCAATCATGTGCTTTGGCCTGGTCATGCAAGCCAAAGTACTCGCCTTGGCCCCGGACGCCACTGACGTCGCGATGTCCCTGCACTCCGCCATCTACAACATCGGCATCGGCGGCGGCGCGCTTCTGGGCAGCATGGTGATTAGCCAACTGGGCATTGCGAATATCGGCCTGGTGGGTGGGTTAATTGCGGTGAGTGGATTGGCGGTGTGTTGCCTGGCGACGTATCGGTTTGGGGAGAAACCGTTGCGGGCGCGATGGGTTGAATGGGTGGAGGAGAACGCTAACGGCTTGAAGGCTGCGGCGCCTTTTTTTGTGGGTTGTTTGGTAGCTCTTGGGCTACATAAATTCATATTTTGTTATTTTTGATGCCTTTGGGCTACAAAGCCGATTTGCAGCCTTGTGCCTCTTGGGCTACGTTTATTTCCTAAAGTAATATTTTGATGCTCGGGGGCTACACGTGAGTACGTTATTTGATGTCTCCGAGATGCTCAAAGAAGCGCGGCGCGAAGCCAAGTTCAGCCAAGATGTTTTAGCCACCCGTGCCGGCGTTGCGCGTTCGACTGTTGCGCGTATGGAGACTCTGGCGAAAGGCGATATGAGCGTCTCGGTGTTAGTCCGTTTGCTTGAAGCCGCGGGATACGACCTGAAGATGGTCAAGGCCGGCCATCAACGCACGGTTGAAGATATCCTCGCTGAGCAGCGCAGTGAGGGCTTTGATCGATGATTCTAGATGTTCAAGTCAGCGGCAGGGCGGTCGCGAAACTGTACCGTGAGCTTGATGAGTACGTATTAAAGTACTTACCCGGCACCGCTTCAGTCAGAACCAAGCGCCTGTGGGAGATTCTATGTTTGAGGGCAATCCACAGACCCCAGTGGGAGCGAACTTGTTCGCGAAGGTAGCGCCGCGGTATGTCTGATAAATCGCGCTGCCTGCTTCCCGAACAAGTTCGGTCCCACAGGATCTGCGGCAGACTCATACCTTGTGCCGACTAGAGATCCACCTGTGTGGCTTGCCTGCGAATGCTACGACACGGTGGCGCGTCAATGCATAACTCATTGGATTGCAAATATTAAATTGTAGGAGCGGGCTTGCTCGCGATGGATCGCGAAGCGGTCCAAAAAATGCTGAATACAGTTTTAACTGAAAGAGTTGAGTGCGCTGGTTTGCGACTGCTTTGCAGCCGATCGCGAGCAAGCCCGCTCGTACAGAAGAGCGCTTATTCCCCAACCCCAGCCTTCTCCAGCGCCACCGCAGTATCTAAATCCGTCACCAGCACATCCAAATACCCACCTTTCAACGCCCCACGAATAGCCTGAATCTTCTTCTCCCCACCCGCCAAACCCAGCACCCGTTGAATCGCCTTCAACTTAGGCAACGCCACCGACACTACGAACTCTTCGTCCTCCTCCAAAACAGGGCGGCCTTGGGCGTCGAAGTAGCGCAGGCAGATATCGCCCACCGCACCACGTTCGGCGAGTAGGCGGAGCATGTCTTCGGTGTAGTAGTTGCCGCTGTTGCGCAGCAGTTGCGAGGGTTCCAGTTCGCCGATGCCGACAATCGCCAGGGTGATGCTGTCGAAGCGGTTGAGTACTTCCTTGACCTCTTCCATCTGCATGATCCGCTGCTTGCTTTCCACCGACTGCTCGATGCTTTGCGACGGCAACAGGAAGGCCGGGCAGTTGAGCAGGGTGGCTAGGCGTTGGGTCAGCAGCGTTGCCTCGAATGCGCCTTTGTTGCCGACGCCGCCCAGCAATTGCACGACTTCCAGAGCGCCTTGCTTGCCCGGTTGTGCGTGCATATGGCTGACCATGGCGCGGA
>NZ_JAMFRV010000001.1 GCF_026224925.1 Pseudomonas sp.
CGTCCCACCCTCCCCTAGACCCACCCCATGGTCGTAGAAAGAACCAAACACGTCGCTTTGGTGTAGATGAATCGCATCCGACGTGGCAAGCTGTTTTTTATCCCTATAAAAGGTGCGGCAAAGATCGTACCGGGGTCCAACAAGATGCCCCTAAGGGTGCCTGGCCACCGGCCTGAAATACCACGATACCGTGACGTGGTATGAGTGCCGCAGCCGACACTTTCGGACAACTGACAACCGCCTGGTTTGCCCGTGACCGTGAGGAATTGCTGTATGCCTGATGATATGTTTCACCTGCCTATGGTCACCAGCCTGCTGGAGCGCCACAAGGGCTCCCCCGGCGCACTGTTGCCCATCCTTCATGAGATTCAGGAGGGCCTCGGTTACATCCCCGATGCCACCATCCCCAAGATTGCTCACGCCCTCAACCAGAGTCAGGCGGAGATTCGCGGGGTAATCAGCTTCTACCATGACTTCCGCACCGCGCCTCCGGCCCGGCATATCCTGCGTCTGTGCCGGGCCGAGTCCTGCAAGAGCCGCGGCGCCGAGCAGCTCGCAGCGCAGTTGCGCGAACGCCTGCAATTGGATGACCACGGCAGCAGCGCCGACGGCAGCATCAGTCTGCGTCCGGTGTATTGTCTGGGAGCCTGCGCTTGCTCGCCAGCCCTGGAGCTGGATGGCCAAGTGCATGCGCGGCTCAGCGCCGAAAGCCTGGATGCCCTGCTCGATGCTTGCCAGGAGGACGCATGATGCCGTGCCTCTATTTGCCCAGTGATTCCCTTGCCCGTGCCGTGGGTGCCGATGAGGTGGCCGTGGCCCTTGCCACTCAGGCCCGGGAGCGCAATCTACCGCTGGAGCTGCAACGCACCAGCTCGCGCGGCCTGTACTGGCTGGAACCCCTGCTGGAAGTGGACAGCCCGCAAGGCCGTATCGGCTTCGGCCCGCTGACCGCCGCCGATGTGCCGTCCCTGCTCGATGCGCTGCAAGGCGAGCCATCCGCCCATCCCCTGGCCTTGGGCCTGGTGGAGGAGTTGCCTTATCTAAAGACTCAACAACGCCTGCTGTTCGCCCGCGCCGGCATTACCCGGCCGCTGTCCCTGGAGGATTATCGGGCCCACGGCGGCTTCGAGGGCTTGACCCGAGCCATCGCCCTGGGCGGTGAGCAGACCGCGACTGCCGTGTTCGACTCTGGTCTGCGTGGTCGTGGCGGCGCGGCCTTCCCGGCCGGGATCAAATGGCGCACGGTGCGTGGCACCCAGGCTGCGCAGAAATACATTGTGTGCAACGCCGACGAAGGCGACTCCGGCACCTTCGCCGATCGCATGTTGATGGAAGGCGACCCCTTCCTGCTGATCGAAGGCATGGCCATTGCCGGCATCACTGTCGGGGCCAACTACGGCTACATTTATGTGCGCTCGGAATATCCACAGGCCGTGACCACACTGCGCGAAGCGTTGGAAATCGCCCGGTCAGCCGGTTACCTCGGCGCCAATGTCGGCGGCAGCGGCCTGGCCTTCGATATGGAAGTACGAGTCGGTGCCGGCGCTTACATCTGCGGTGAAGAAACCGCGCTGCTGGACTCTCTCGAAGGCAAGCGCGGGATCGTCCGCGCCAAGCCACCGATCCCCGCCTTGCAGGGTCTGTTCGGCCTGCCGACCCTGGTGCACAACGTGCTGACCCTGGCCTCGGTGCCGCTGATTCTGGCCAAGGGCGCGCAGTTCTATCGCGATTACGGCATGGGCCGCTCCCTGGGCACCATGCCCTTCCAACTGGCGGGCAATGTTCGTCATGGCGGCCTGGTGGAACGGGCCTTTGGCCTGACCCTGCGCGAACTGGTGGAAGGCTACGGCGGTGGTACAGCCAGTGGCCGGCCGCTGAAGGCCGCCCAAGTTGGCGGTCCCCTTGGCGCTTGGGTGCCACCCGCACAATTCGACACTCCGCTGGATTACGAAGCTTTCGCCGCCATGGGCGCGATGCTCGGTCACGGTGGCGTGGTGGTGGCTGATGACAGCTTGGACATGGCCCACATGGCGCGCTTCGCCATGCAGTTCTGTGCCGAGGAATCCTGTGGCAAATGCACCCCATGCCGCATCGGCTCGACCCGGGGCGTGGAGGTGATCGACCGCCTGCTGGCCGCGCCGGACCAGAATGGTCGTGATGAGCAGGCGATCATCCTCAGGGACCTGTGCGACACCATGCAATACGGTTCGCTGTGCGCGTTGGGCGGCATGACCTCCTATCCGGTGGCCAGCGCCCTCAAGTACTTCCCCGCCGACTTCGGTCTGCAGCCCTCGGAGGCCGACCAATGATCACCCTCTTCGACCCGAAAACAGATATCGACCTCAACACTATTGACCTTGGCACCCCGGCCCGCGACAGCCTGGTGCAAGTCACCGTAAACATCGACGGCCGCAGCATCAGCGTGCCTGAAGGGACTTCGGTGATGCGCGCCGCCGCACTGCTGGGCACCACCATCCCTAAACTGTGTGCCACCGACAGCCTGGAAGCCTTTGGTTCCTGCCGCATGTGCCTAGTCGAAATCGACGGAATGCGCGGCTACCCGGCGTCCTGCACCACGCCGGTGAGCGAAGGCATGAGCGTGCATACCCAGACGCCGAAGCTCGCGACCCTGCGCCGCAACGTCATGGAGCTGTACATCTCCGATCACCCACTGGACTGCCTGACCTGCTCGGCCAACGGCAACTGCGAGCTGCAAACCGTAGCCGGCCAGGTCGGCCTGCGGGAAGTGCGTTACGGCTATGAAGGCGACAGCCACCTGGCCGATCAGAAGGACACCTCCAACCCCTACTTCGACTACGACCCGAGCAAGTGCATCGTCTGCAACCGCTGCGTACGCGCCTGCGAAGAAACCCAGGGCACCTTTGCCCTGACCATTACCGGGCGCGGTTTCGAATCCCGGGTTGCGGCCGCCGGTGGCGAGAACTTCCTCGACTCGGAATGCGTGTCCTGCGGCGCCTGTGTACAAGCCTGCCCCACCGCGACCCTGATGGAAAAAAGCGTGGTCGAACTGGGCCAACCCGAACGCGCCGTGATCACCACCTGTGCCTATTGCGGCGTGGGCTGCTCGTTCCGCGCGGAGATGAAAGGCGACAAGTTGGTACGCATGGTTCCAGACAAGAACGGCCACGCCAACCACGGCCACTCCTGCGTCAAAGGACGCTTTGCCTGGGGCTACGCCACCCACCCGGATCGCATCACCAAGCCGATGATCCGCAAGCACATCAATGATCCTTGGCAGGAAGTCAGCTGGGATGAAGCGGTGACCTACGCCGCCAGCGAATTTCGCCGACTGCAGCAAAAATATGGTCGCGACTCTATTGGTGGCATCACCTCCAGCCGCTGCACCAACGAAGAAACCTACCTGGTGCAAAAACTGGTACGCGCCGCCTTTGGCAATAACAACGTCGACACCTGTGCACGGGTCTGCCACTCACCTACCGGCTATGGCCTGAAACAAACCCTGGGCGAGTCCGCCGGCACCCAGAGTTTCGACTCGGTGATGCAGGCCGACGTGATCCTGGTGATGGGCGCCAACCCCAGCGACGCCCACCCAGTGTTCGCCTCACAGCTCAAACGCCGCCTGCGGGAAGGCGCGCGACTGATCGTCATCGACCCGCGACGCATTGACTTGGTGGACTCGGTGCATGCCCGCGCAGAACTGCATTTGGCGCTGCGCCCAGGCACCAACGTCGCCATGCTCAACGCCCTGGCCCACGTCATCGTCACCGAAGGCCTGCTCGACCAGGCCTTTATCGACGCCCGCTGTGAGGGCAGCGATTTCGCCCGCTGGAGCGAGTTCGTCAGCCGTGCGGAAAACTCGCCGGAAGTCCTTGGCGCCATCTGTGGCGTAGCCGCTGCCGACATCCGTGCCGCCGCCCGTCTGTACGCTACCGGCGGCAACGCGGCGATCTACTATGGCTTGGGCATCACCGAGCACAGCCAAGGCAGCACCGCGGTCATGGGCATTGCCAACTTGGCGATGGTCACTGGCAACATCGGCCGCGAAGGCGTGGGCGTAAACCCGCTGCGTGGGCAGAACAACGTTCAGGGCGCCTGCGACATGGGCTCCTTCCCCCACGAACTGCCCGGCTACCGGCACATCTCCAACGAAGTAGTACGCGCGCAGTTCGAACAGGCCTGGAACGTCACCCTGCAACCGGACCCGGGGCTGCGCATTCCTAACATGTTCGAGGCAGCCTTGGGCGGCAGCTTTAAAGGCCTGTATTGCCAAGGCGAAGACATCGCCCAGAGCGACCCCAATACCCAGCACGTGACCGCGGCTCTGTCGGCCATGGAATGCGTGGTGGTGCAGGACATTTTCCTCAACGAAACCGCCAAGTTCGCCCACGTGTTCCTGCCGGGCAGCTCGTTCCTGGAAAAAGACGGTACCTTCACCAACGCCGAGCGGCGCATCTCCCGAGTGCGCAAGGTGATGGAGCCGCTGGGCGGCAAGGCCGACTGGGAAGGCACTGTGGCCCTGGCCAACGCCCTGGGTTATCCCATGCACTACAAGCACCCGTCAGAAATCATGGATGAAATCGCCAGCCTGACGCCGACCTTCACCAACGTCAGCTATACCGAACTGGATCGCCACGGTAGCCTGCAATGGCCGTGCAATGCCGAGGCACCGGACGGCACGCCGACCATGCACATCGACGAATTCGTGCGCGGCAAAGGGCGCTTTATGCTCACCGGCTACGTGCCCACCGAGGAAAAGGTCAACAACCGCTATCCCCTTCTGCTGACCACCGGGCGCATCCTCAGCCAGTACAACGTCGGCGCCCAGACCCGGCGTACCGACAACGTCGCCTGGCACGACGAAGACCGCCTGGAAATCCACCCGACCGATGCCGAGAGCCGTGGCATCAACGAAGGTGACTGGGTCGGTATCGGCAGCCGCGCCGGGCAGACCGTACTGCGTGCGCGGGTCACCGAACGGGTAGCCCCAGGCGTGGTGTACACCACCTTCCACTTCCCTGAATCGGGGGCCAACGTGATCACCACCGACAACTCCGACTGGGCCACCAACTGTCCGGAGTACAAGGTCACTGCCGTGGAGGTCAGCCGCGTCTATCACCCTTCCGAGTGGCAAAAACGCTACCAGGAATTCAGTGATAAACAACAAAGCCTGCTCGACGAACGTCGCCAGGCACGCACCGCCGGAACAAAACCCGAGGTACGCCAATGAGCACTGCCAACCTGATCAAAATGGCCAACCAAATCGCCCAGTACTTCGCTGGCGAACCGGACCAGGAACAGGCCGTACTCAGCGTGCGTAATCATCTGAAGATGTTTTGGACGCCGGGCATGCGCAAGGAGTTGCTAGCCTGGCAGACGGCGCATCAGGGGGCGGACATGCACCCACTGGCGCAGGCGGCGGTAAGTGGGGCGGGCTGGGAGGCTTAGCTTCACACAATCTATTGGGATTGCCCCTTGGCCTAGTGAGACAGGCTAAGGGGCAATAGCCTGTAGAAACGCAGTTGAAAGAAGACACCGCCTCCTCCAACAGTGAATCCAATCAGACCATGCGCGCGATGGCATCCTCTGCAGCTTGATCGCGCACAGCCGGTGACGCGACTACCGCATGTGCTGGTTCACGCTCCTCTTCAGTCAGTAGGTGCGTGCGAAGCTCCGCGACATCAGCCGAGTCAACGCCATCGCCGCCACGAATCTTAGTCATGAGGGCATCTACTTTTGCTGCGATAGGCGGTGTGAGAACGCCTGCTGCAACCCAAGCGGCAAACACCACCGCGTACGCTGACGCCGCAGTGGCATTGCCAGCGCTTAATACAGCTGTTGATGACCAGCCTTTTTCAGTGGCAGAAGCCGAAGCCAACGAGCGCAGTTTTTCGGCGGCTGCGATGCCTCCACCCAATACACCAAACTCTGCGACCAAACCTTTGGGGGTAAATAACGCCTGGAGCGATTTAGTAAGGTCCTGCAGAGCATCCATTGGGACTAGGGACATTCGCTTGCCACCATTCAGAATCGCTTTTCCCGGGGTGTAGTTTTGCAGCTCGGTATACTTTTCTTTCCAATCGTTTTGACGGGAAAGCAAGTATTCAAAGCCTGTTCGATGCTTATGGCCATCGATAACCCCTTGGGAAAGTTGCATGAAGGCTCCAGCAAGCGGCGCTCCTGCACCACTGGAAACTGTGCCCACATGAGCAGCCGCCGCCGGGCCGGCGGTTTTGTTCACCAATGCCTGAATGCCTGACATCAGTACCGTTCGACCGGTAAACGTTTGAACCGTACCCGCGCCCTCGCCAATTTTTTCCAGCATAGAGGCATCTGTTTTCTTGGCAGCTTCGGCCATTACCGGGTCTAGCTCATGATCCTTTGCGGTCGCGAATCGCGTATTGCTGGTGGCGCGACTTAACAAATTGACGCCGATAGTATTAAAGGCGACGAAGATCACGCCGTTAATCATGTTTTGCACACCAGGATCACTGATTCGGCCGCCCGCGCTGCCAATCCCGGGTACAAGCCCTGTGACAACTCCCGCAGCGCCGAAGGATGCCGAGTTGACTGCGCCGACGCCAAAATCGAAGAATTTGTTCCAACTTTCGCCTTTGTCCCTAAGCGCGAGTACGTCCGCCCGGCTTTGACCCATATTGGCCAGCTCGTCACTGCGGTTGTCCATCAGAGCGTCGAACCTTTCACGATTACCCGCAGTGATATGCGGGCTAAACATAGAACCCAAGGTCTCTCGGATCTCGCCCCTGTTCCGCTCCCGGATGGCTGCTGCACGCTGTACCGGCCCGGCTTGGCCAGTGGCGGTGAGTTCATGACCCGGTTGAACGGTGATGCCGGGCCTACTGCTCGGAGGCAGCGATGACGTTGGTTGCATTTTTGAAGCCCTCTGTGAGGAGCAAAAAATGGCGTATGACCATTTGTGAATAGGTGTATGGCGGGAACAGCTACATCGGTTCCCAATTTCAGGTTCCGCTCCGACGGACCGTCGTTATTAAGAATTGGCAAGTCGTAAAAGACACCACCATTGAATGCTTTAATCCTGAAGCGGAAAGTTGCCTGAACGCCAAGGCTCTAAGCCCGGCGTCGGCCCGCAAGACTGCACCGCTACGCCGGAAGAGGACCCGCCACCCGATAGCTTTCGATTAATGCATCAAACAGCGCGATATCGGAGCGGCTCCTCGCCAATAGCTGAGCGCCGGCGACCGCAGCCATATGGGCATCCAATCAGCACTCCCAGCTCGATCAGTCCATGGCCTCCGTCGTCACGATGACCGATATCGTTTATTTGAGGTAAACGAGGTCACGCGAGCAAGGCGACATGGTGGTGTATGTCGGGAAACGCCGAAAATGCCCTCAAGCAAAAGGAAAATCTCCAGGTGAGGCACATCAAATTGATTAAGTAACCGCTCCATGAATTACGACTCGCTTTTGTTAAGAACAGCGCTGCTTATATCTTGAGAAATTTCGACCTAAAATAAATTAATTTGCCCCGCGTCGTTTAGGAGCAACACCAAACCGCAGGGGCACAGGAGGCTGTCTAGCTTAATTAATTAATCCTCTGACCTGGCTAATGTAGACCTCTGGTTTTTTCCTAAAAACATATAGTTACACCGCTAGCAAATCCCACACCCACCTACGAACAATCGCCAGAAAATTAGTGGTAATTTTTACGACAGCGTTTAAAACAGGCCCCATTCAAACGTTTGTTTTAAAATAAACAACCGGTTTATTCTTAATCCTCGCATCGCCTATCAAGTGTTTATACTTTAGTCTCAGATAAAATTTTTTATCCTTATATTTCAATACATTATAAATTATTACCTCACCCATATAGATTTAAAAATCCACAATATGCATCCGAATGAATGTACATATAATTCATAGGTATGCGGCCTTTTACCATCACTCTTCCTGTCGCGTTCCTGACCGTACATCCATCAAATAAGCTTGTTCTTCAATCCGTGGTATCGTCACGATATCGCAGTCCTTGCGTTCGATGTGGTACTGGCGCACCTCGCCAGATAACGAGTAAGAAGTCATGTGGTTTACGAAGTCTAAAACCACTGCAAGCGGAGTTGTGGGCGTTGAAATTAGCCCGACCGGTATTGCTGTAGCCCATATTTTACAACGCACCAACGAAACACCGCGCTTACTTCATTGTCATTTTCGCGAGTCGTCCCCAAAGCTACATCACTCTGTATTGAAAAGTCTGGTCGACGAATTAGGCTTAAATGGCTTGTCCGTTAATCTGGTGCTGCACCCTGCTGCGTACCAGATGCTGCTGGTAGAAAGCCCTGACGTTCCCGCTGAAGACTTGGGTGATGCCATGAGATGGCGCATCAAGGACCTCATCAAAGAGCCCCTTGAAGATGTCGTCGTGGACGCTTTTGCCTTGCCCGCTGATGCCTATCGTGGCCGCTCGCAGATGGCGTATTGCGCCGTGGTGAATAAAACGCGGCTGCAGGAGTGGTGTGACCTGATCAAGCAGGCGAATCTCAAGCTTGAGAGTGTAGATGTCACTGAAATGGCGCTGCGCAATCTTGGATTGCTGGCCGGGGCTCAGAACCTGAACATTGCAGTCTTGCGCCTGCGCTCCAGCGGTGGCCTGATCTGCGTGCAGCATGGCGCCGACTTGTACATGGCACGCGTTATCGAGCACGGTATCGAACAGGCTGGACCGGACTTTTCTGCAGCCACGCTGGAGATTCAACGGTCACTCGATTATTTCGAAAGCCAACTGGGCAAAGGGCCTATAAACCGCTTGCTGCTGCTGCCGATGAAGCGCGATGGCATCGATGCGCTGCAGGCGCTGGAAAACCGCCTGACCGTTCAATTGCAAGCGCTGGATTTGCGCGAGCTATTTGACGGGCAACCAGCTGCTCAACTGGATGAACAGACACAGGCTTCCTGCATGGCGGCAGTTGGCGCCGCCCTGCGCAAGGCTGCTGCGTAATGCAAAACATTAACCTCTACAAAGCGGATGCAAAAGTCGCTCGCCGCCCTCGCACGGTGGAATTCGCCTGCGGCTTGGCACTGCTCGTTTTGCTGTGCCTCAGCCACGCTGCCTGGCAAGGCTGGCGCCTGCATGTGGGCGCGGCACGGTTGGCCCAAGCGCAAAGCCGGGAACAGCAGCAGGTACGCCAACTGGAAGAAGCAAAGGCTTCCTTCGTGCAACCTGTATTGGACCCCCAACTGCCGCTGCGGCTGGCCGACCTGGATGAGCAAAACCATGCCCTGGAGCGCTTGATCGACTATTTGAAAGTCGTGGCAGCCCAACAGCGTGTTGGTTTCGTTGCGCCGCTGTCAGCGCTGGCTGAACAGCACCCGCCCAGCGGTTTATGGCTAGACACTATTTCGTTGCGTGAAGGCGGTACCCAAATGCGCTTGCAGGGGCTCAGTCAGACCCCGCAAATGCTGCCGGAGTACCTGTCACTGCTGGGGCAGAACGCAGCCTTCAAAGGGCGTGAGTTTGCGCGTTTCGATATGCAACGCTCAAATGATGATCAGCTCTTCCATTTCGACCTGTCCTCACGGGTTACCGATCCAAAGGACAGCCCATGAACACCGCCAAATGGTTGACCCGCTGGCAAGTCCTTTCCGCGCGAGAGCAATGGCTGGCATACGGTGCCGGCCTGGCGTTGTGCGCCATGCTGTATGTTTTGGTGCTGGGCAGTTCCCTCACGATAGCCGGGATCAAACAAACCACTGACTACCAGGCGACCGACGCCCGAGGCCTTGAGGCCGGGGCGGCGCTGGCCAAACTACACGCCGCACTCGAAGCCGACCCGAATATTCCGTACAACCGCGCGTTACTGTTGGGCTCCACCACCAGCGCACATTTGTTGGAGCAGATCGATCACAACACGAGCGAATTGATCTCTCCAGATAAAATGCGCGGCGTGCTCAGGGACTTGCTCAAAGCCCAGCCAGGCCTGCAACTGTTGAGCATGGAGAGCTTCAGCAC
>NZ_JAMFRV010000135.1 GCF_026224925.1 Pseudomonas sp.
AGCGGCGGATAGGCAACCCAACCGGTACGGGCGAATTCGCCGATGCCCAGTGACAAGTTAACCAATACTGCACCGACAACGAACAACCAGAAGCTCAACGAGTTGAGGAACGGGAAGGCAACGTCGCGAGCACCAATCTGCAGCGGTACGACGATGTTCATCAGGCCGACCACAAAAGGCATCGCCATGAAGAAGATCATGATCACACCGTGCGCGGTGAAGATCTGGTCGTAGTGTTCCGGTGGCAAGTAGCCTTCACCGCCGGCGCTGGCCAGGGCCAACTGTGAGCGCATCATCAAGGCGTCGGCAAAGCCACGTAACAGCATGACCAATGCAACGATGATGTACATCACGCCGATTTTCTTGTGGTCAACCGAAGTCAACCATTCCGACCACAGATAAACCCATTTGCGGTTGTAGCTAATTAGAGCGATCAAACCCGCACCAATCAGCGCGATGACGGCCAGCGTCACCATCACGATCGGTACGTGTAAAGGAATCGCGTCCAGCGTTAATTTACCGAACATCTGTTACTCCTCTGCCCCGGCAGCCGAATGCTTAGTCATATCCATACCCGTCATTTCGTTTGCTTCACCCGCTTCATGCTTCATGCCGGTGCCTTTATTCATGCCTTCATACTTGTCGATGATGGTCTGAAACAGATTTGGCTGAACGGTGGCGAAGTACTCAACAGGGTGTTTCACGCTAGGCTTGGCGAGCTCATTGAATTGCGCCAGGTCGAGCTGGTTTGGTGCTTTCTTGGCGGCAGCAACCCAAGCGTCGAAATCAGCCTGTGAAGTGGCGTATGCCTTGAAGTTCTGATCGGAGAAACCTTCGCCGGTCAAGTTGGCCGCGACGCCGTTGTACACATGATTCTCGTTGGAGATCAGGTGCAGCTTGGTCTCCATACCGGCCATGGCGTAGATCTGACCGCCCAGGCCTGGAATGAAGAACGAACCCATGGTCGCGTCGGAAGTGATCCGGAAGTTAACCGGAACGTTCGCCGGGAACTTGATCTCGTTGACCGTAGCGATGCCTTGGTCCGGGTAGATGAACAACCATTTCCAATCGATCATCACGACTTCGATGGTCACCGGCTTGATGTCGGATTCCAGCGGTTTGTAGGGGTCGAGCTCGTGGCTGGATTTCCAGATCAGGATGCCCAACGCGATCACGATGATGGTCGGAACGCCCCAAACGATCGCTTCAATTTTATTCGAGTGCGCCCAAGTCGGAGCGTAGGTGGCGTTGGTGTTCGAGGCGCGGTATCTCCAGGCGAACCAGAAGGTCATGACGATCACGGGCACGACGACCAACAACATCATCAAGGTAGCGGTAATGATCAGATTCTTCTCGTCGATGCCGATCTGTCCTTTCGGATCGAGAACGGACATACCGCAACCACTGAGCGCGAGCGTGCTCAAAAGGGCCAAGAAGCCAAATAATCTGGGGTACCTTTTTCTACTCATCTCACGACCTCTAAAGCAGCTTGCGCAGTCAGTTGGATTTCGAACACCAACACTTCACCCTGCCGGTGTTGGCGTATTTTTTTGATCTGAATAAGGGCCTGCCAGAACAGCCCGATGAGCTGATCGACAAATCCGAAACTATCTGTGGTTTCTTATTTGAATGGTGGCAACGGCCTGGTTAGCAGACCAATTCCATTTGGTGCGGGTGTTCTGAAAGGTGCCAGAGCCTGACGTCGGCGCAGTCTACATAGGGAGCGTAGAGACGCTGCTGACATCTTTCTTGCCTTGGCCGGTTAATGCTGGCGATTGTAGATATGTAAGCTTTTATTGACTATGACTTTTTTAGCAACAGTTCATATCGAATCCTGCAAAAATCAGTTGCAAAGCTTTATCCAGCACACGAAATCGCCTCAATTTTTGTAAAAAAAATCGAGGCAATTACGTTCGGTTTTTTGCGATTAGCGACCGCGACGCCGATTGCGCAATATTCCCAACGGCACCAAAACGAGCGTTAACACAAACGCTACGAGCGCCCATTGCGCCAACGATAGTCCGAGTATTGGCGGATACGCCGTGGTGCAAAAACCATCAACCTGGAACCCCAACGGGAACAAATAGGCTAACGGCAAGCCGTCGACTATAGGTTGCAAAACATCGATACCGCAGCTCTCGGTCGGGTGCGCAAGGATGTACGCATGGCGCCCAGCAACAACAGCGCCGCCCAGCGCGCTGAGCATCACTAAGCCCTCAAACACCGTAGTACTGCGGCGTCCCGGCATTGCAGCGCCGATAAACGCGAAGATGGCGATGAACAATAATGCATAGCGCTGCAGGATGCAGAGGGGGCACGGAGCCTCTTCTAACACCACCTGCATGTACAAAGCTCCACCAATCATCGCGAGGCAAATTACCCCAAGCAGCACCAGAAATTTCTTCTCACGCCTCAGGCACATCAAATTGTCGCTCATCCCTTTACCCTTTGAATGGTGTGGCAAGAGTGTAAGGGTTCAACGGCTAAATCGCCCGCGATAATCGTGAGCAATCAAGACTCATTCAAGGGCAATACCACTGTACGGATGAATCGAGTTTCCCAAAAGTTTTGTTAACTTTGGATACACCTCTTCGAACTCTTTTCAGGCCTGCCTGCGACCATATGCCGCAACTCACTAACCGGCTTTTTGTTATTCCAGCGATGAGGCCGGACCAAAAAATTCATAACGGCTTTGATGCTCTGGAACACCTGCTGCTTTTAATTGGCGCTTCATTGCAGCCATGAAACCTTTCGGACCCAAAAAGTAAGCATCCACGTCACGCTCTTGCGGCAACCACTGCTCCAGTTGCTGTTGATCGAGCAAACCGACCGCGTGCGCTGCAGGGCTGACGCCATCATCTTCGTCGTAGCAGTAAAAATGCTTCAACTGCGGGTGGCGCTCAGCCAAGCCATTCACCCAATCGCGAAACGCATGCACCCCGCCATTGCGCGCGCAGTGAATGAAATGCACTGGCCGCGATGTCGCCAATGCGCTCTCAAGCATCGCCAACGTCGGCGTAATACCCACGCCGCCACTGATCAACACCAGAGGTTTTTGGCTATCAGACAGAGTGAACTCACCCGACGGAGTGAATAAATTGATGCTGTCACCTACGTGAAGGTGGTCGTGCAGGTAGTTAGAAGCGACGCCATTGGGTTCGCGTTTAACGCTGATGCGGTACTGGTTGCCATCAGCGACGGCCGACAGTGAATAGTTGCGGCGCGTCTCCTCCCCCTTAATAAACAGCTGCAAGCCGATGTACTGGCCCGGGGCGTAATTCAGGACGGGACCGCCATCTGCTGGCTTGAAATAGAACGAAGTGATCTCGGCGCTTTCATCAACGCGGCGTGCGACGTTAAACGCCCGCGCCCCACGCCAACCACCGATGGCTTCGGCTTTTTCCTCGTAAATCGCTCGCTCAGAGCCGATCAAGATGTCGGCCAACTGTTTATAAGCATTGCTCCAGGCTTGCAAAACTTCCGGGGTCGCGATGTCGCTGCCCAGGACTTCCTCGATTGCGCGGATCAAGCAGGTGCCGACGATGGGGTAGTGGTGCGGCAGAATCTGCAGGGCAACGTGCTTATTAATGATCTTCGCCACCAGATCGCCCAACTGCTCCAACTCATCAATGTGCCTGGCATACATCAACACGCCGTTGGCCAATGCGCGAGGTTGGTCACCGCTGGCCTGGTGAGCCTGATTGAACAGTGGACGAACCTCAGGGTATTCGCGCAGCATCATTTGATAGAAATAGGTGGTCAGCGTTTCCCCACCGCTTTCGAGCAGTGGCACGGTGGATTTAACAATGGCACGATCATGAGCATTCAACATGGGAGACTCCGAGCCGCGAGGCTTTTAATGGGCTGCTCCAGACATATCAGCTTTCGTGCCATCTTATTTACTGTTATAAATCAAACAGTTGAAAATATAAAGTCAAAATGACTCAGCCACTCATGTAGTCATAAAGACCTTGAGGAGTCTTTATGACTTCACGATTAGAACACTGCGCGTAGTTCAACCGTACAATTGCCCCTCAAGCCAGCCCATTGCAAGTCGATAACCCGACATCGAAGCTGTTCGCCGCTCCTGTGTAGCGACGCCTTTAATTCCAGAAGGTTGATATGTCATCCAATAATGCCCGCGCAGACTCACTCTCGCTGCTGCTGTTTACCTTGCGCAGCGGCAAACTGATGGCGATCAACCTGCTCAAAGTCAGCGAAATCATTCCCTGCCCTGCCCTCACCCGGTTGCCTGAGTCCCATCCTCACGTGAAAGGAGTGGCCATTTTGCGTGGCGCGTCCCTGTCAGTGATCGACCTCAGTCGCGCGATCGGTGAGCAACCGTTGGCGGACCCGTCGGGAGGTTGCTTGATCGTCACCGACGTCAGCCGCTCCAAGCAGGGACTTCATGTTCAAGCAGTGAGCAAGATTGTGCATTGCCTGACCACTGACATCCGACCACCACCCTTTGGCTCGGGCAACAGGTCATTCATCACCGGTGTTACTCAGGTCGACGGTGTGCTGGTGCAGGTGCTAGACATCGAGAAAGTCATTCATGGTATTGCGCCGGCGAAAATCATCAACGAACCTGCTCGCTTGAGCGAGGAGGATGCATTGGTGTTGGCCAAGGCCAAAATCCTGGTGGTCGACGACAGCCAAGTTGCGTTGCAGCAATCGCTGATTACCCTGCGGAACTTGGGGATTCAATGCCACACCGCCCGCAGTGCCAAAGAGGCTATTGACCAACTGCTTGAACTGCAAGGCACCGCAGAGCAAATCAATGTGGTGGTGTCTGACATTGAGATGTCGGAAATGGATGGCTACGCATTTACCCGAACGCTGCGCGAAACACCGGACTTTCAAGACCTTTACGTGCTGCTGCACACGTCTCTGGACAGTAAAATGAACAGCGAAAAAGCCAGCGCGGCGGGTGCAAACGCCGTATTGACTAAGTTTTCTTCACCCGAGTTGACCAAATGCTTGATTCAGGCGGCCCGCACGGTCGAGGCCCAAGGACTCTAAATGAAGGCGTTTCAAAAGAAGCGCCAACCACGCTGAGTCAAGACTCCCCGCCGTACTGCTGGCTCATGCGGCGTGACTTACGTCACGTAGATGCCCCACGCCCGTGGCCGGGCAACCACCGCAGAGTTGCGTTCAATTCCGACATAGCGCCGCAGTTGCACGCGCTATTGGTCAGCGGTTATCAACAGGGTGGCGGCAGCGTGCCAGCTTACGACGCCTGGCGTCCCTCGGCTGATACGGGCCCGGAGTCCGATCCGGCATTGTGGATTATTACCGCTGATGACCACGGGCTGACGGGCGCGGCACACTGCTGGACCAGCGCCTTCATCCGCGACCTGGTGGTGAATCCCCGTGCCCGGCGTCAAGGCTTGGCGCTCTGCTTGCTCAGCCATGCTTTTTATAAGTTCCATTTACGTGGTGAGGCCAGTGTCGACCTCAAGGTATTGGAGAGCAATCACGCGGCGCGGTTGCTGTATGAAACATCTGGCATGGGTTATATCCAGCGCACCATGGCTGACTGAGGGCTTCCCCCGGACCTGTCTGCCATAATCCGGCGCTCGAACGACACCGCTGAAAAGGAAATCCACATGAAAACATCCCTGTTATTGCTCGCAAGCCTTATGGTCGCCGCCGGCCAAGCGTATGCATCCGGTGACCAGGCATGGAGCGATTTGGACAAAGCGGTCATCGACAGCTGTGTGAAGGCCAGCCAACTCAAGAACGTCAAACCCGCCGGCACCGCTGCGTTGTTCGATGACAGCGTCGGTTATAACGCGCTTCTGCTCAAAGGCCACTACCCCCAACCGCACATGAAAAACAAAGTCGGCACCGAGCTGTGTCTGTATCAGCGCCAAAGCAAAAAAGCCGTGGTGATTGAATGGGACTCGATGAGCACCTTGCCGAAGAAGTGATTGTTGGCTCAGTTCGCCCTGTAGGACCGAACTTGTTCGGGAAGCAAGCGACGCGGTATATCAGGCAGACCGCGCCGTGGCCTTCTCGAACAAGTTCGCTCCTACAGAATCTGCGAATTACCCCAAGTCCAGGGCCACGCCGAGAATCTGTGGGACCGAACTTGTTCGGGAAGCAAGCGACGCGGTACATCAGGCAGACCGCGCCGTGGCCCTCGCGAACAAGTTCGCTCCCACATGTCAGGCAGACCGAGGCGCGGCACTCCCGAATGAATTCGGTCCCACGGAGGTGAACCATATCTCGTGAAACCAGCCATAGCACCTTTGCTGCAATGGCGTACAA
>NZ_JAMFRV010000136.1 GCF_026224925.1 Pseudomonas sp.
GGCACCAGTGAAGAAATTGTGGGCCGAGCACTGCGCGACTTCGGTCGGCGCGACGAGATCGTACTCGCGACCAAAGTGTACTATCCGTGGCGAACGCAACCCAACACCGGAGGCCTTTCTCGCAAGGCGATCTTCAAGGCCATTCTTGACGAGCGCGCCGACGACATGGCGTTCTTTGCCGAACGCGTACAACCCGATGCCATCAGCCGTCTAGAAGCCTTTATTGCCAAACCGTTTGAACGCATTGATTACACCGATGCGATCAGCATCCTGCAAAAATCAGGTCAGAAGTTCGACTACCCCGTCGCCTGGGGCATCGACCTGCAAACCGAGCACGAACGTTACCTGGCCGAGAAACATATTGGCGGTCCTGTGGTCGTAATGAATTATCCCGAAGCGATCAAGGCGTTCTACATGCGCTTGAACGATGACGAAAAAACCGTGGCCGCGATGGATGTGCTTGCGCCGGGCATTGGCGAGATCATCGGCGGTGCGCAGCGCGAAGAGCGGCTCGACTATCTTGACCGCCGGATGACCCAGTTCGGCCTCGATACCACCACATATGGCTGGTACCGTGATCTACGCCGCTACGGAACGGTGCCACATGCGGGCTTCGGACTAGGCTTCGAGCGGCTGCTGGTATACGTCTGCGGCCTGTCCAACATCCGCGACGCCATCCCGTTCCCACGTGCCGCTGGCACGGCCGAATTTTGAGCAAAGCCAACGCAATGACGTATCGATTACCCGCCCTGTTCCTTGCGCTGATCTTCATTGCCTTGCTGGGCGGCTGCCACACGGCCAAGAATCTCCTGCCGGCATCGTTTATTCCGCCAAACCTTCGGCCTCCGGCCGAAGACAATGCCACCGTACTGAAACAGGCACAAAAAAAACTGCAGGATGCCGCGCCATGCTGCAGCAGCTTTGCGGATTTTTCCTATCAGACCATCCTGCCGTGGCAGCCACAGAAGTTTGTTCTGGGTAGCGACAGCATGGTCGCCAATTTGAACGGTACACACAGCTATTTCCTTGCATTTCGCCTGCCCTCGGGCATCAAGCTGCCTTACCGCGTGGCGGTAAAATCGGAATTGAACGGCCGCTGGTTGCACTCCAGTTATTTGTTCGCGCCCACCATCGTGTTGCTTGATGAAGGCTTTCAGCCACTGGGTACGAACGACGTCGGGCTCTGCGAACACGTCGGCTGGAGCAATGAAACTACCGGTGCATTCGGCGCGGTCATCATCAACAACAGCAAGGCGCGTTACCTGCTGGTCTACAGCTCCACGGCACAGCAGTCGGGCAAAACCTATTGGGAACAGTCGCCGGTATCTACCACTACAACCAGCGACTCGGCTCCCTCATTGGACATGAACTCCAGCGGCAGCTTTAGCGTGCCGCACGGGCCCGACGGCACATTGTGGGTCGGCATGATGGACAAGACGTACGCCAAGGCAGTGGACAACGCGATCTGCAAAAAACCGCCGCCCGGCACGGGTGTGCTCAATACGCTGCGCGCCGATCTGCCCATTCCATGGCTCAATGACAGCGGCTCCAACAACAACAGCAAGAGCGACGACAGCACCAGCAAGAGCAGCCAATGATCATTCTCTATCTGGCGCTGCTGGTCGCAGGTGTCATTGCATTTATCCTTTCCTATGTGGCGCAGTTTCGACTGGCCAGCCTGATGCGTCAGCGCTATCCGCAACATTGGAAGATCATCGCCGAGCCGGAAACCGGCAAAGCTTCGGGATTGCGAACCTGGGCACGCATGCAGCATGCAATGCGTTCACCCGCCATGGCGGTGCTGGACGACTCGGCCATCAACCGCTGGCTGCGCGTGTGGCGGTACAGCCCGTGGTTTGGCTGGATCGGCTGGCTCGCTGCGCTAGGCATGCGACTGCTGCTGCACTGACATCCGGAGGGCGACTTGCCATGCAACTGGATCTGACGGGACGACACGCGCTGGTCTGCGGCGCTTCACAAGGCATTGGCCGTGCAAGCGCCATAGAACTGGCCGAACTCGGTGCTGACATCACGCTACTGGCGCGGTCCGGCGATGCCCTGCAAACGCTGGCCGGTAGCCTGCCGCATATTCACCCTAATCAGCAGCATCACTGGCGCAGCGTCGACATGCACGATACGGCTGCGCTGAAGATAATCGCCGACGACATCGTGGTTGCCAGGCCGGTACACATCCTGATCAACAACACCGGCGGCCCGCCCGGCGGCTCTGCCCACAGCGCCCCATTGGCCGAATTCGAAAAAGCGTTTCGACAGCAGTTGCTGGCCGGACAAGTGCTGCTGCAGTCCGTCTTGCCGGGCATGCAGACCAGCGGTTACGGACGCCTGGTCAATGTGATTTCCATCTCGGTGAAAGAGCCGATCGCCGGCCTCGGCGTATCCAATACGGTGCGTGCAGCCGTCGCAGCATGGGCCAAGACGCTCGCCGGCGAGCTGGCGGTTGACGGCATCACAGTCAATAACGTGCTGCCCGGTTATACCC
>NZ_JAMFRV010000137.1 GCF_026224925.1 Pseudomonas sp.
CGATACATCTCCAGTCAGGACGATGGCCGGCACCTCCGAGTGCCATTGCTTGCGCAGCGTCCCGATCAGTTCCAGGCCATTCATGTCAGTGCCTAGGCGGTAATCCGCAAGGATCAGGTCTGGTTTCAAACCACTGTGAAAGATCCAACTGAGTGCGGCGGCACTGTCCAGGGCCAAGGCCACTTCATAACCTTGATGATGTAGCAATTTCCCAAGCAGCTCGAGCAAGTCACAGTCATCCTCGACGATAAGAATGATGCCGCGATGACTGGCGGCAGATGCCTGCGAAGTAGGCAACGAAGCGATCATCAAATTCGACTGAAGGGTGATCGGTGTCTTTTCCGATATCAGATTGATCACGCCAGACATCACCGACAGTGCGTCGCCAATCTGCTCGGCCAGTTGCAGGGGGGGGACTTCGTGGAGCGTTTCCCTTAAAAGCGCTTGCAGCAGTTTAAGCGTCTGCAACGGCTGACGCAGGTCATGACTCAAGGCTGAGAGCGCATTGATATGGTTGGCCCGGCAGATCTCGACCTCTTTGCGAATTCGACTTAGTTCAATCGCGAGTTGCTGAATGTTGGTGTGGTCAGCAAAGGTAATTAAAATCCCCGGGGGCAATAGGTCAGCCGATTTGAAAGGGGCTATACGACGTCGGTAACTGCGCTGATCGATACTGATTATTTCCCGCTCCAGATCACCGCCATGGGCCAGTACATAAGCGACCTCAGCGGATACGTCTTCGCCTAACCCGGCGGTATTGAGATCAACTAACGGTCTACCAATGTCGATTGCGAGAATGTTGATCAATGAGGTTGTGGCGGGGGTGAAAAACAGAATATTGAGGTCTGCATCCAGAAACACGGTGGGGGCAGCGGCTTGATAAAGAAACGACTGGAACCGGCAATTCACCTCATTGGCGATGACGGCGGCTTCAAAGGGTGTGCCAGTTTCGCGGCGCATGGTGTTGTATCTCGATGATTTCCGGGGTTTGAGCACGTTAGACGTGTAAGCGAACTCCATTCGTTCCCCTCATCTGCTGGAAGGTTGCTCGTCTTGGACTTCCGATCAAGGGGTTCAGGGGCTGTTATCGTTTAAGCGTGACTCGCACTGAATCGGCAACTGCCTCTAGGTATATTCCGAACCTATAGATTTTTCAGCGGGTTGGCTACTGTGCAGACACCGCCAACCTCAACCCTCAGACCCTGTAGCGCTGGTTATCAGCGTGCACTCATGAGGTAAATCCAGTACTGGCTGTGAAGGCGCTGCCGTGCAGGTACCGGATGAGTAGTTTCCGAGCCTGCCGCCTTCACTTGATCAAGCCTAGTGTGGAGACCTCAAGGTTTATCCCCACGGAATCCGCATTATGAAAGCGCTCGTTTATCTGGGCCCAGGCAAGAAAGCACTGCAGCAATGTCCGCAGCCGACCCTAGCTGAACCTACCGATGTCATCGTTAAAATGTCCAAAACGACCCTCTGCGGGACGGATCTGCACATCCTTAAGGGGGACGTCGCGACCTGCCAACCTGGTCGAATTCTGGGGCACGAAGGCGTAGGTGTGGTGCACGAGGTCGGCGCTGCGGTGTCGACATTGAAGGTGGGCGATCATGTGCTCATTTCTTGCATCAGCGCGTGTGGCAAATGCGTGTACTGCCGCAAACTCATGTATTCGCATTGCACCACTGGTGGCTGGATCCTGGGTAACCAGATTGATGGCACCCAAGCGGAGTTCGTGCGCATTCCTCATGCGGAAAACAGCCTGTATCGCATACCCGAGGGCGCAGATGAAGAGGCGCTGGTGATGCTCAGCGATATTCTGCCTACAGGATTTGAGTGCGGTGTACTCAACGGCAAGGTACAACCGGGAAATTCGGTAGCCATTGTCGGTTCCGGGCCTATAGGGCTTGCAGCCCTGCTGACCGCGCAATTCTATTCGCCAGCGCAACTGATCATGATCGACCTGGACGACAATCGCCTGGAGGTGGCGACGCGTTTCGGGGCTTCTTCAGTGATCAACAGTAGCGATGGAAAGGCGATGGAAGCGGTAATGGCACTCACCGATGGCCGCGGCGTGGATACAGTCATAGAGGCGGTCGGGCTGCCGAGCACTTTCGAGCTGTGTCAGCAACTGGTGGCCCCTGGCGGCACGATTGCCAACATCGGTGTGCATGGGACTTCTGCCACGTTGCATCTGGAATCGTTGTGGGATCGCAACATCACCATCACCACACGCCTGGTGGACGCAGTCAGTACACCCATGCTGTTAGGCACTTTGAAGGCCGGCAAGATCGATCCCACGCAATTGATCACTCATCATTTCTCCCTCGATGACATCTTGGATGCCTACGAAACCTTTGCCCATGCGGCTGATACCAAGGCCCTCAAGGTGATCATCCAGGCCTGATCGCGAACCTTCACGGATGCCTGAAACGCTGCCACATCTTCTGCCTCCACACTTATTTATTCAGAAAAAAGGCACGCAATGAACAGACTAAAAGTAGCCGCAAGCCTTGGCGCGCGCAGTAGCTTTTTAACGTCCCGCGAGGTCGTGGATTTTTCCGCAACTGATCTGACTGACGTTGCGGCGGTGGTGCTGACGGCTGACGACTGGCGCGAGGGTCGGGTCGACGACATCAGCAGATCAGGGTTCGATATCCCGGTATTTTTTGCCGTGGCCAAACATGATGAACTGACCCGCAAAGCTATTCTCGACGTCGAGAAAGTGCTACTGCAGATCAGCGGCGTGTTTGATCTGGGGACCGATAACGCTGAGTTTTATGGGCATAAGCTGGAGAGGGCCGCGACGCAGTACGAAGAAGCTTTGTTGCCGCCGTTTTTCGGTGCGCTCAAACACTACGTCGAACGCGGTAACTCAACGTTCGCCTGCCCCGGCCATCAAGGCGGCCAGTTTTTTCGCAAACATCCGGCAGGCCGGCAGTTTTTCGATTTCTTTGGCGAAACATTGTTTCGCGCGGACCGCTGCAATGCTGACGTTGAAATGGGAGACCTGCTGATCCACGAGGGCGCGCCACTGGAAGCGCAAAAACGTGCTGCCAAGGTCTACAACGCCGATAAGACTTACTTTGTCCTGAACGGTACGTCGACCTCTAACAAGGTCGTCACCCAAGCACTGCTGACGCCCGGTGATGTGGTGTTGTTCGACCGCAACAACCATAAATCCATTCATCAGGGCGCGTTGTTTCAGGCAGGGGCTACGCCGCTGTATCTGGAGACCGCTCGCAACCCTTACGGGTTGATCGGCGGCATCGACTCACACTGTTTTGAAGAGTCATACCTGCGTGAGCAACTGCGCACCGTTGCGCCGGCAAAAGCCGACGATAAGCGGCCGTTCCGGCTGGCAGTCATTCAGTTGGGTACTTACGACGGGACTGTCTACAATGCCCGGCAGATCATCGACCGCATTGGTCATTTGTGTGACTATATCCTGTTTGACTCGGCGTGGCTGGGCTACGAGCAGTTCATCCCGATGATGAGAGACTGCTCGCCTTTGCTGTTGGAATTGGGGGCCGATGACCCAGGGATTTTTGTTACCCAATCGATTCACAAGCAGCAGGCCGGTTTCTCCCAAGCCTCGCAAATTCATAAGAAAGACCGTCATATCAAGGGGCAGGCGCGCTACTGCAACCATTTGCGCCTGAACAATTCGTTTATGGCGCAGGCATCGACCAGCCCGTTTTATCCGTTGTTCGCGTGCCTGGATGTCAATGCCCGTATGCACAGCGGTCGCAGTGGCCACCGATTGTGGGACGAATGCGTGCGCGCCGGCATTGAGGCGCGCAAGCTGCTGATGGACAACTGCACCCTGGTCAAGCCCTTTGTTCCGCCCACCATCGATGGCCGCTATTGGCAAGACTATCCCACCGACGAGATCGCCAACGACCTGAGGTTTTTCCGCTATCACCCCGATGAGCGTTGGCACGCGTTTGAGGGGTACGGCGAGAATCAATACTTTATCGACCCCTGCAAACTGCTGTTCACCACGCCGGGTATTGACGCAGAGACGGGTAAGTACATGGACTTCGGCATTCATGCCGGCGTGCTGGCAACGTTCTTGCGCCAATACGAGATTGTCCCGGAAAAGAACGACCTCAATACCATCCTGTTTCTGCTTACGCCCGCCGAAGGCAAGGCGAAGATGGAGCATCTGGTGGCACAAATTGGACGCTTCGAGCGTTTTATTAAGGATGACGCGCCCATGGCAGACGTGCTGCCGGGTGTCTACAACGCCCATCTCGCGCGTTATCGCGACTACAGCATCCGCCAGTTGTGTCAGGAGATGCATTCGCTGTACGCGCGCCATGACGTGAAGCAATTGCAGAAGGACATGTTCCGCAAAGCAGGCATGCCTGTGGTGGCCATGGACCCGCGCGAAGCCAACCTCGAATTCGTGCGTGGCAAGGTGGAGTTGATTGCCCTGGAAGATGCCAGGGGACGGATGGCTGCCGAGGGCGCATTGCCTTACCCACCCGGCGTGCTGTGTGTCGTCCCCGGCGAAATCTGGGACGGCGCGGTGCTGGAGTATTTCCTGGCGCTGCAGGACGCGATCAACCAATTCCCGGGATTCAACCCTGAACTCCAAGGCGTGTATCTGCGCACCGAGGACGATGGTCGCATCCGTGCTTATGGTCATGTGATCAAGCAGTGATCGCCACCTGGTCAATCAGGATGCATCGCGCATCGTTTCATGGGTTGCGAGCTGCCTGAAAAGGTAGGCTTTTGGAGTGCAAGATGGCCACAGATGTAAAGAAAATGACTGTGCTGCAGCTGACTGTGTTGACGGGCATCAACATGCTGGGCTCGGGAATCGTGCTGCTGCCCGCCAAGCTTGCAGAGGTTGGAACCATCTCGATTGTTTCCTGGATCGTGACCGCTTTGGGCTCACTGGCGCTGGCGTATGCCTTTGCCAAATGTGGACGTTTCAGCCGTAAGCCTGGCGGTATGGGTGGCTATGCCGAATATGCGTTCGGCCGTTCGGGCAACTTCATGTCCAACTACACCTATGGCGTTTCACTGCTGATCGCCAACGTTGCTATTGCCATCACAGCGGTGGGCTACGCGACGGAGCTGTTCAACGTAACGCTGAGTCCGATGGGCGTAGCGGTGGCCACCATAGCGCTGCTCTGGTTAACGACGGTGGCGAACTTCGGTGGGCCGCGCATTACCGGGCAAATCGGCAACATCACCATTTTGGGGGTGATCATTCCGGTCGTGGGTGTGTCATTACTGGGCTGGTTCTGGTTCAAGCCTGCTCTGTACGTCTCGGCCTGGAACCCTCACAACATGCCTTTGCTGCAAGCTGTGGGCTCGTCGATTGCAATCACGCTATGGGCGTTTCTGGGGCTTGAATCTGCTTGCGCCAACACCGATGCGGTGGACAATCCTGAGCGTAATGTGCCGATTGCGGTGCTTGGCGGAACGATTAGTGCCGCCGTGATCTACATCGTCTCGACTAACGTGATTGCAGGGATTGTCCCCAACGCTGACCTTGCCGCTTCTACGGCGCCCTTTGGTCTGGCGTTCGCGATGATGTACACACCGCTGGTGGGTAACATCGTCATGGGTTTGATGATTATCGCGTGTGTCGGCTCATTGCTGGGGTGGCAGTTCACCATTGCCCAGGTGTTCAAAAGCTCCGCTGATGTCGGGTACTTCTTGAAGATCTTCGCTAAGACCACCGCAGGCGGTGTGCCGATTATCGGCATGTTGGTGTTGGTTGTGGTTCAGACGGTGTTGACGCTAATGACCATCAGCCCCGACCTGAGCAAGCAATTCGACATGATTGTCGACCTGGCGGTTGTGACCAATCTGGTGCCGTACTTGATGTCGATGGCGGCGTTAATGACCATCCAGAAAGCAGCAGGTATCACCCCGCGAAAAGCGCTGCTGGCCAACTCCGTCGCCTATGTCGCGGCCGCGTACAGCTACTACGCGCTTTACAGCTCCGGCGCTCAGGCAATGATGTTGGGCGGTATCGTCACCATGCTCGGATGGACCTTGTACGGCACCGTCAGCCGCAGGTTCATGAGCCTGAGCGACAGCCCGCCTGTTCCACTGGCCGCCCCGCGCGCTACGGAGGTTGTTCCTCCCCAGGCACGTCGGGTGGGGTAACTCATCATCGTGGTTGCGACAGAGACTAAGGCCGACTGTTTTCAACAGAATCGGCCAAAAGCAGTCGTTGATCCAGTCACGTTATCGGTACTGCGCAGTCGCTAATGGCGCTCTGCGTGGGAGCGACAGTTACTCAGCAGGCACTTGAGTTTTTCCCAACGCTTGATTCACCGCCAACCACCCATTCACCGCCGTCTCCCCGGCCTCGGCAAACACCCGCTCCAGCAGTTTCACCTGCTCGCGCCGCAACGACTGCTCGAAACGGGCGCCATCATCGGTCAGTTCCAGCAGCCGCTTACGCTTGTCGGTCTCCGACGCGACGCTATTCACCAGATGCATTTCCACCAACTGACGCAGCGGAATATTCAGCGCCTGCTTGGTCACGCCGAGCAACGCCAGCAGCTCCTTGACGCTCAGATTTGGGTAGCGAGCGATAAAAAACACGATGCGCTGGTGCACCCGGCTTAAGCCGCGGCGTTCGAGCATTTCGTCGGCCTTCGCGGTGAAAGCCTGATAGCCGAAGAAAAACGCTTCCATGGCCTGTTGCTGAGTACCGTGATTTTTAAGGTCAAGCATGTTGACATATCCGCTCGGGTTGTCGTAATTTCGGTCAATCAGTTTGACTCATTTTACTCAGACCTCGCTACCGGTGACCGCCATGGCTTTTTCCGAACGTGTCTCGCGCCTTAAAAGTTCTTTGATCCGTGAAATCCTCGCCGCTGCCCAGCGCCCGGAAGTGATGTCGTTCGCCGGTGGCCTCCCGGCCGAAGCCATGCTGCCGAAAGTGGAGTGGGACCAGATGCCCGTTTCCATGGGCCAATACGGTATGAGCGAAGGCGAGCCGTTGCTGCGTGAAGCCCTGGCTGCCCAGGCGCGAGCGCTGGGTGTGCCGTGCGAGGCAAGTCAGGTGCTGGTGGTCAGTGGTTCCCAGCAAACCCTCGATCTGGCGGCCAAGCTCTACATCGACAAGGGCACCGAGATCCTGCTGGAGGCGCCGACCTACCTGGCGGCGTTGCAGATTTTTCAGCTGTTCGGTGCCGATTGCATCACCGTCCCGCTGGAGGCTGATGGTCCGAACCTGAATGAACTACGCACCCGCCTGGAAAAACACCGTCCGGCGTTCATCTATTTGATCCCGACCTTCCAGAACCCGTCGGCCGTGCGCTACAGCGAAGCTAAACGTGATGCCGTGGCAGCCTTGCTGGATGAGTTCGGCGTGACCCTGATCGAAGACGAGCCTTACCGCGAGCTGACCTTCGACGGCGGCAGCGCCACGCCGATTGTCAGCCGCTTGAAAAAGGCCAGCTGGATCTACACCGGCACCGTATCGAAAACCCTGTTGCCGGGGCTGCGGGTCGGCTACCTGATCGCCAGTCCTGACCTGTTCCCGCATTTGCTGCGGCTCAAGCAATCGGCCGACCTGCATACCAATCGGGTGGGGCAGTGGCAAGCGCTGCAATGGATTGGCACCGAGAAATTCCAACATCACCTGGGCGAGTTACGAGACTTCTACCGAGTTCGTCGGGATGCATTTCAGGCCGCATTGGAAACGCACTTTTCCGATCTGGCAGATTGGAACGTGCCCCAGGGCGGGCTGTTTTTCTGGCTGACGCTTAAGCAACCGCTGGATACCCGCACACTGCTCAAGGCTGCGTTGGCGGCGAATGTGGCGTTCATGCCGGGTGAGCCCTTCTTCCCCGAACCGGACAACCATCCGGGGCATCTGCGCCTGAACTTCAGCCACATCGACCCTGCACGGCTGGACGAAGGGCTCAAGCGGTTAGCGGCGGTGGTGCATCAGGCCCAGGCGGCGCAAGCGGCCTGAGGTTGATGGTGGGAGAGGGTGTTTGGCATAGAAAACCACCTTTAACAGACCGCTGCGGTGGCTGCAGGCTCATTTATCCAGCCAGATTTCGGCACCACGCTCCTGGAGTCCTTCAGCGGTCTGTAAAAAATGTGCGCCGATGAGTTCTACAGTGAGGTCGGCATTGCGGCTGGTTACCGCATCCAGCAGGTGTTTGTGTTCATCATCGAGATCGCGCTCGTCATGATGGATCATTGAGGCGGCGATCAGGCGATAGCGTTCGCCCTGAACTTGAAGCTGTTCGCGCAGCTTGAGTAGCCAAGGGCTGTCGCAGGCCGAGACAATGGTGTCGTGGAAGTGATTGTGGGCACCATACCAGGCTGCCGAAGGTAGGGCCTGGCGATGGCCGTCCCGCGCGGGTGTATGCATAAGGCGGTGGTAGGCACCCACTACCGCCGATTCCCATTCGATATCACCCAGGCTCAGCGAACGGCGGATACATAACCCTTCGATGTCGATACGCACGCGAGTGATATCCATCAGTTCAGCGGCGGACATTGGTGCCACGCTGAAGCCCCGTTGTGGTGTGGCAACCACAAGGTTCTCGGCACTCAGACGCGTAAGGGCCTCGCGTAATACGCCGGTACTAACGTTCATATCTTGACTTATCTGGCTGATTTTTAGCTTTTCGCCAGGCCTCAGCTGTCCTGTCACGAGTCGCACACGCATGTGCTGGTACACGGTTTCAATGACGCCCAGCGGGGATTTTATAATGGTCATGCTCAGCTGTCCGTGTCTGGTTCGGTCTTATTGGCTCGGTTGGGAGCAGTCTCTTTGTGCGCATTCTGCCTCAATCGTCCAGACGAGGCTCCTGCGAAAAAAGCATATGCTCAGAAGAAATTAACATTTTCTAAAAAAATTAATTTTATTTAGAGTCGCCTCCTGCCACCCATGGCACACGACCTATTTTGCTTATTCGACAACGGAACGCTCAGGTCAGCTACCCATCAGGAAGTTGGAGTTATCCGTTGAGCAAGTATTTACCCGCGATGATTTTTTCAGGCGCCGCAGTTATAGGCGTGGACTTTCAAGCACATGCTTCAGGCTTTTTGGACGACAGCAAAGCTACACTGGAAATGCGTAATTTCTACATCAACCGCGATAACCGCAGTGGTGCTGCCAATCCTTCTAAGCAAGCCGAATGGGGGCAGGGCTTCATTCTCGATTATCGCTCCGGCTATACCGACGGGCCGGTCGGGTTTGGTGTCGATGCGTTAGGAATGCTTGGGGTACGCCTGGATTCCGGGAAGGGCACGCATTACAACCCAACCGGCAGCAGCAGAGGCGGGCAAGTGTTCCCCACTGACAGCGACGGTCGGGCGGTAAACGAGTTTTCCAGCCTGGGGCCGACGTTCAAGGCACGCATTAGCAAGACCGAATTCAAACTAGGGACACTGCGGCCGACTTTGCCTGTCGTTATCTATAACGACGGTCGTATGCTGCCGCAGACTTATGAGGGCGCACAGTTCACAACACGTGATATCGACAAACTCACGCTGACCGCAGGCAAACTTACCCAGGCTAAAGGGCGTAACTCGACTGATAACCAAGGTTTGTCGATCTTGGGTGCCAACAACGCAAACACTGGTCAGTTCGTGAACAGTTTTCTATTTGCCGGCGGCGATTACGCCCTGTCGAAAGACCTTACGGCACAGTATTACTACGGCAAGCTTGAAGACTTCTACATCCAGCACTTCGTCGGTCTAACTCATTTAGCTCAGTTGCCGGTGGGTACGCTCAAGACAGAACTACGCGGGTTCATCAGCGATTCAACCGGCAAGAATGCTAGCCAGGCCGGCCGTTCAGAAGGCTATGTCAGCAGCGGCTATGGCAATTCCGGCGAGGTGGACAACCGTGCCTGGAGTTCGCTCTTTACCTACTCCCTGAAAGGCCATTCCGTTGGCTTTGGTTACCAGCGTCTTACCGGAAGCAGCGATTTTCCGTTCATGACCGAGGGCGATGGCGTACGTGCTTATCTAACCACTGACAGAAGCCTCAACACCTTCCAACACGCCGGTGAGCGCACCCTGATAGGCACTTACAGCTACGATTTTGCAAGTGCGGGTATCCCTGGGTTGAAGCTTTCGGCGGACTACCTCAAAGGCCAGCACATCGCGACATCAACCGGCGACAGTCACGAGTGGTATCGCGGCACAACGCTTGAGTATGCAGTTCAGAGCGGCTCATTTAAGGGGCTCAATTTCGCGTGGCGCAATGGTTCTTTCCGGACGGCATTGAGCAGCTCGCGCGACGTTGACGAAAGCAAGGTGATTGTCAGCTATACGCTGGCTTTGCTTTGACACCTTTGCCCCTTTTAACCCTGCATTGACCGAGAGCCTTAGATGCCGATTTCCAACCCAGTTGCCTTGCGGCACCCGACATCCAGACAGGCTAAATACCTGAAAATCGAGGGTGTGCTTTACGGCGTATTGGTGGTCGGCTTTCTGGCGCTCACGCTCTTGCCGTTGATGGCTGTGATACAGGGCAGTTTTCAAAGCCAGATTGAGGGCGCGCAGCCCTTCACTCTGGACGGATGGAAAGCGCTGATCCATGAGCCAAGAATTTTGGGTGCTCTTGGCAATACGCTCAGTCTGACGTTCGCCAGCCAGCTCGTCGCGTTGCCGCTGAGCATCGGCCTAGCCTGGTTGTTGGGTCGTACGGACTTGCCGGGTCGCAGCTGGCTGGAATTTGCGTTCTGGGTTTCGTTCTTCCTTCCGGCGCTTGCGGTTGTCCAGGGCTGGACGCTGGTGCTTGATCCCAACAATGGTTTGTTCAACCGTTGGTTAATGCACGTTTTCGGATTGCGTGAAGCAC
>NZ_JAMFRV010000138.1 GCF_026224925.1 Pseudomonas sp.
AAACTCCGGCTTGACGCCAAGGGTTTCAGCCAGCTTCTTGGCGACGTCGATGTCAAACCCTTCGAGTTCGTTGCTGGCTCCCAATGCCGACTGCGGTGGGGAGTTCGGCAGTACGCCAACCCGTAATGTGCCGCTCTTGATGATCTCGTCCAACGGACGGGCCTGGGCGGACTGTCCGGCGCCTACCACCAGCAGGACGCTCAGCATTGCTACCGCAAATTTTCTCAACATAGCTCGACTCCGGACCTGATCGAATTGCCGCGCCGGGCATCGGGGCGACTGTTTGCGTTTTGATGATTATCAACAATCTGAACGGTGTCAAGCCGTCACCATGGGGGGCTAAATTCCGGGAGTGAAGTTGAATAGGCAACGATACAGGACGACGGGATCAAGCGATTTGCATCGCAATCAGTCAATGCCAAAAGTTGATGTTTCGGTATCTCGTTGAATTTAAAGTTTTAATTATTAATGGGTTCTGAAAAGCGAAAGACCTCGAAGAAAAATCGGCGGGATCTAATAGTTCGCAACGCTAGAATTGATGCGCGAGGTCGGGGCGAAATCTGCACTGCTATTACTCGAGTGCGTCAGAGTGGTGCAAAAAATATTTTTAAATAATGCGTCCATTCATCCGATGCGACTCACGCTATTGACGAGAGTGGCGTCGAATGAATACTTCCTGGAGTCTTTCCGATTAGCCGAGAAACGCCAGAATTTCCTTGTCCGACGTACCACCGACATGAGTGATAAACCGCTCGGCCGCACGGGTAAACTTCAAGTGCCAGATAGTCTCTGCGCGTTGCAAGTCGCGCGCTTTTATCGCTTCGAACAACGCCAGCATGTAATTGATCGCATCGCCCTCACGGTCGGTATAAGCGATCCTGGAAAGGTTGTTGAAACGGTATATCTCAGCAGTCAATTCGTCGAAATAGCGGGCGCAGCGCTCAAGACCGCTGGCGTGAACAATTGCGCTCTGGAACTCCATGTCATTGCGAATACTCGCCGTTTGATCAGCCAGCTTGGCCAGCTTCAATGCATTGTTCGCCAGCGTTTCCAGATTCTTCACGGTGGCTGGTTTGAGCAGTTCAGGCGTGCTGAGCAGGGCTTTGAGGGCTAATTTGCCAAGTGCCGAACGAATCGAGTACACCTCAAGAATAGTACTCGGTACTAGCTCCGCCACCACCGCGCCACGGTTCAGGCGCATTTCCACCAAGCCTTCGCGGCTCAACCGACGTAGCGCTTCGCGCACTGGGTGCCGCGACAGATTGAGTTGGTCGGTAAGCTGTTTTTCGATCAGCCGGTCACCGGGCCGAAACTGACCATTGATGATCGCAGTGCGAATCTGGTCGGCGGCATGCTCGGCGCTTTCCAGGTTGGACATCGGCGTCAGTACGGCACCTTGCGCTTTGATTTTAGAAACCATGTTGCTCCCCGCGAGCCCTTGTTCTTCAAGCGGCCGAGCTTATCACGCGGTCTCACATCCGTGCTCTAGGGATGTTGCGGGCGTGCACCTGGTTGGAAAATATCTGCAGATCGATGCTTGACGGATTGTTGACAATCTGCAATTTTAAAGCTGTCTTCGGATCTCGATGGGTCGAAAACCTCATGAACCACAGCCAGCAAAAGCTGAACCTGCAGGAAAGTTTCAAACAGTCGATGCGCCGTCTTGCGGCCAGTGTCAGCGTGATCACCTGTGCCCATGAAGGTGAGTGGTTTGGGCTCACGGCGACGGCGGTAACGTCACTGTGTGCTGAACCGGCATCGATCATTACATGTATCAATGCGTCGTCGTCGGTACTGCCGGCACTGAATGCCTCACGGTATTTTTACGTCAACCAATTGCGCAGCGAGCACGTGGATATTTCCGGAAACTTCGGCGGCAAGCTTAGAGGTGCCGAGCGTTTTACCCAGGGCCAGTGGGTTCTAGGCGAAGAGCAGGTGCCGTATCTCGACGATGCGCAGGTTAATTTGTTTTGTGAAGTGGAAAAGACCATCGCTTACGGCACCCACATTGTGGTGATCGGCCGGGTGAAGGATGTTCGGTTTGCCGAATCAGTAACGCCACTGATCTACCAGAACGGCGGTTATGTCAGTACCGCTCCATTGGCATTGTCGGTGGGTTAACGATTCAACAGAACATAAGCCCTGTTTGTTCTTCCGCGTATTGAAGTGCGTTCAACCTGACGTTGGGCCGCTATTAAATTGATTAAGTTCGTGACCGGTGTTTGGCGTCTTGGGTATTGCCACGCCTGTCTATTGAGGAGTGAAATAATGAAGTTCGGTATTTTTAGTTTGATGACGTTGCGTGATCATCCAAACGGCGTGGCCGGCGTCATGGCGGATACCAAACAAATGGTCCAGGGCGCGGAGCAGGCCGGTTTTGATATTGCCTGGTTTGCCGAACACCACTTTTGTAACTACTCCTCGTCACCATCGCCGCTGATGATGGCGGCCTATGCCGCTGGTTGGACATCGAAAATCAAGTTGGGCGCAGGAGTGCTGGTACTTCCGTTGTATAACCCGTTGCGTCTGGCGCAAGAAATTGCGCTGCTGGATGTTCTGTCGCAAGGTCGTGCAGTGATCGGACTCGGTACGGGTTACCAGTTGTTCGAGTTCGAGCGTTTCGGCGTGGCTATCGAAGACAAAGTGTCGATTTTTCTCGAATACTGGGATGTCATCGAACAAGCGCTGACCAAGGGTGAAGTCGAGTTTTCAGGCAAACATATTCAGGTCCCGCACACCACGTTTGCGATCAAGCCCCAGCAACGGCCTCTGCCGCCGGTTTATTACACCTCAACCCAACCGGCGCTGCTTGAACGCTTCAAAAATACTGACGCCATTCCATTCCTGGCGGCCAGTACTTTGGGCTCGCCAGTGCTTTACAAAATGGTCGATGGCCTGAATGACAATTGGCGTCATGTTGGTTGCGAACCAGCCAGCAAGCCGCTGTCGATCATGCAGTATGTGCACGTCACCGACAGCCGCAGCGAAGCACTGGAAGCAGGGGAGCGTGCTCGGTACGTGGGGCGTATGGCTCACCATTTGCGCCTTAATGAGTTGCCCATGGATGGCAATTTCATTCGCGATCAGGCAGTACCCGGCGAACAAAGCATTGAGGAATACACAGCCAATACCGTGATCGGCAGCGCCCACCAAGTGGCGGAGCGAATGATTCAGGACATTCAACGTCTCGACCCTATGCATTACGCCTGCAACTTCCAGTTCGGCTGTATGCCACTGGATCGCGCCCGGCGCTCGCTGGACCGTTTTGCCACTGAAGTGATTCCTTTGATCGAGAAAGAACTGGGCCCCATCGACCAGATCGGCCAACGCTGAGTGCTCGGATTGGTGGGCCATTACGGCCCTCCGGTAGCCGTCACCACGTTTTAAAAAGCGCGATAACAGCGCTGCTTGCTCCATCCCTTTAGTGTGCTGCCGATAGTGCGATCGCAAGTTCGCGCCTCGTTGTTGTGTTCACTCTAAAAGGTGGCAATCGGTATGTTCGGTTATGTCTTTTACTGGTCGTTAGTGTGGGATGCCGTGCCGGAGCTGTTAGCGGGCGCTTGGCTGACGCTGCAGATTGCGGTGTTGTCGATGGCCTTCGGAACGGTTGTGGGCTTGCTGC
Organism: Pseudomonas sp.; assembly: GCF_026224925.1. Lineage (GTDB taxonomy): Bacteria > Pseudomonadota > Gammaproteobacteria > Pseudomonadales > Pseudomonadaceae > Aquipseudomonas. Next base: position 3,623 of record NZ_JAMFRV010000138.1, read on the forward strand.
TGGCGCTTGCCCGTCAGCAACCTGTCGAAGACGGTAAACCAAGCGCGGGTTATCGGTTGGCAAGCGCCTGGGTCGAATTGGCGCGAAATACTCCGGTGTTGTTCCAGATCTACATGATGTATTTCGGGTTGGGATCTGTAGGCATCCAGATCAGCAGTTATGCGGCGGTACTGATCGCGCTGTCC
>NZ_JAMFRV010000139.1 GCF_026224925.1 Pseudomonas sp.
ATCGCCTGTTGCTTGGTGTCGATGCTGGCCTGAAAAAGCTGGCGAATTCGGGATTGCATGTCCATCGATGTGACCTTAAGTAGGGCAACTGCTCCAGGCACAGATGTGCAGCCTGCAAAGCAAAATCGGTGTCAGTGAGTCAGGCAAAATCCAGCGTTCAGGTTCGACAATCGCGGCCACCTGAGTCAGCTGTCAAATGCGTTTTTCAACCAGTTGAACGAAGGTTCCTTGCCGGGGTTTCCGTTGATGCCAATCACATCGAAACGGCACGGCGAATCGGCCCAGCGTGACGTGGTCTGTAAAAAAAGCTGCGCGGCGATAACAAGCTTTTTGCGCTTGCGAACATCCACACTTTCTAGTGCTCCACCCCAGCCTGTGTGGCGCCGGTAGCGTACTTCGACGAATACTACTGTATCGCCATCAAGCATGACCAGATCGAGCTCACCGCGTTTGCATAACCAATTCTGCGCAATAAGGCTCAGGCCTTCTCGCTGAAGGTGCTGCAGGGCGAAGGCTTCAGCCTCGCGCCCTGCTTGCAGGTGCGGTGCAGCGGGTATCAATGCGCGGTGTCCGGCAGGCGTTGAACCTGGCCGCCGACAAATTTAGCCCATGGCAACTGCCGCTCGATACGCTGGCCCTGACCCAAGCTCAGGCTGCCGGATTGGCCGTCGAGGCGGGTATCAGGCAGCGCTTTCAGTTGGGTCAGGCGCGGTGCCAGGCGATAAGCATCAATGCCCATCGCGTACAGCCGGCCAAGACTGCCGGAAGCTTGTGGCCATTGCGTGGTCACTTGCTGGTGCAAGGGGTCGTTGGTGTTCAGCAGCCAAGGTGTTTCGCAAAACTGAATGCCTTCCAGATCCTTGTACTGTGCTTGGTCGCCGCTGTTGGTGAACAGTTGAGAGGTCGCATACACAGGGATGTCGCCGGCATATTGATACACCAGCGTCGGTTTGATCTGTTGGGCTAACTGGGGCGTTGCGGCGAGGAAGATAAAATCAATGTCCTGACGACGCGTCGGCTGAGGCGCTTGAGCGCCCGTTGTGTTTTGCAGGCTTTTCGCACGAGGGTCGGCATTGCGCAGTTGCAGCATGTCAGCAATTTGCTGGGCGAGGGCGACCGGTTGGTCGACGTGCTCAGCAACAATGAACGTGCCACCGGCGGCCTGCCAGGCCTGACGGAAAGCATCCAGAACGCGATCACCCCATTCGCCTCTAGGCACCATGGCAGCAGCACTGCGTTTGCCATCGGCCCAGGCACGACGAGCCACTTCGCGGGCTTCGTCTTCAGCGGCCAGACCAAACTGGAACAATTCGGGCGGCCCCGCTTGACGTGAATCGCTGTAGTTCAGCGCCAGTGTGGTGATGGGCAGATGTGGACGGCTGCTCAATTGCTTAACCAAAGGTTTTTCCAGTGGCCCGATCACCAGTTGTACGCCGGACGCCTTGGCCTGTCGGTAGAAATCGTCAAGCGAGGTCAGGCGTGAGCTGTCGATCACTTCGATTGTCGGAGGCTTTTGTCCTGCTTGCTGGGCTTGATAGTGCGCAGCCATGAAGCCTTCGCGCAGTGCGCGGGAAACCGACACCAGCGGACCATCTTGCGGCAGCAGCAACGCAATTTTGGTCAGCGGTTCACTGGCCAGGGCTTTGAGTGCAACCAGCGGCAATGGCAATTGCAAGGCTGCTGGATGCTGCGGGTTCTGAGCTTTCCAGTTATCGATTGCGGCTTGCTGTTGTTCCAGCGTACCGGCGGTTTTTACCGCCAGTGCCAGGCTCTGCCAGCCTGCCAGATCACCGGTGCCGCTGCTTTGCAGTTGCTCTGGCGGAAGTTGGGATACCAATGACCAGATAGCTTCATGGTTGGCTGTGGCGTCACCATTTTTCAGCAGCGGGGCGATAAATACCCGTTGGCTGGCGGCGGCCAAGATCTGGCCGTCTGCTTCCAGTGCGCGCGCCAGGACGAGCCCAGTGCGCACCTGCTGATCAACGGGCAACTCACCCAGTCGCTGCAAGCTTGGGTGGCTCAGCGCGGCTAAGGCGACCTTGGGTTGGTTGCGACCCAGAGCCAGTTCGGCAGCCAAGGTGCTGGCGTATACCTGTTGGGCGGGTTTTAGTTGATCAAGAGGCACTTGCTCGAGAATTTTTGCGGCACGTCCCACGTCGCCTTGTCGATTGGCTTGATCGGCCGCGCTCAGTCTGAGCACTGCAGCTTGATCGGGGGTTTTGGCGGCAGCAGCTTGTTCGAGCAATTGCTCGATGCTGGCGTCAGGCGTGCGAGGGAGTTCGCCAAGAGTTGACGAGGGCGAGCTGGCGCAAGCCGCCAACAAGGCAGCGAGACAGAGGGCGGTAAACAGGCGCAGGCAAGCGATCATGTATGTGATCCTGATACTCGAGCAAATAGGCGTGGAATTGTACCCAAGCACTGGCCGGGGCGCGATGTTGGTGGCGTTAAAGCGGTGATATTGGTCGCAGCCCAGGTAAAACAGGGGCGAACCAGTGTTTTTTTGCGTAAATCATGTGCTGCGGTAACGAAAACAAACGTTTTTTTCAGACTGTTTCATCGTTCGCCTGCGCCAGCTATCCGTTCGCTCAGGCCTTAATCTGTACAATGCGTTTTTTTGCCAACACAAGAGGTGTGCGCTTTGACTGCTCCAGGTGCTTCGAATTCCGCCCCAGGCTCGCTTTATGTTGTGGCCACGCCTATCGGTAACCTGGATGACATGAGCGTGCGTGCACTTAAGGTCTTGCGCGACGTGGCGTTGGTCGCTGCCGAAGATACGCGCCATTCATTACGGTTGATGCAGCACTTCGGTATTCCTACACCGTTGGCGGCGTGCCATGAGCACAACGAACGGGAAGAAGGCAGCCGGTTTATTACGCGACTGCTGGCGGGTGATGACGTTGCGCTGATTTCGGATGCCGGAACGCCGTTAATCTCCGACCCTGGTTATCACTTGGTGCGGCAGGCGCGTGCTGCGGGCATCCGGGTAATTCCGGTTCCTGGCGCGTGTGCTTTGATCGCCGCGCTGTCCGCTGCTGGCCTACCTTCCGACCGCTTTATATTCGAGGGCTTTCTGCCCGCAAAAGCAGTCGGGCGTAGAGCGCGACTCGAATTACTTAAAGCCGAACCCCGGACATTAATCTTTTATGAGGCGCCGCATCGCATTCTTGAGTGCCTGCAGGATCTTGAATTGGTGTTCGGTCCTGAGCGCCCCGCGTTACTCGCACGCGAGCTGACTAAAACGTTTGAAACCCTTAAAGGACTGCCGCTGTCGGAGTTGCGTGCATTTGTAGAAGGCGACAGCAATCAGCAGCGCGGCGAGTGCGTGGTGTTGGTGGCGGGGTGGACCGTCCCGGAGGATGAGGACGTTATCGGTGCTGAGGCTCGGCGTGTTCTGGATCTTCTATTAGAAGAGTTGCCGCTGAAACGGGCTGCTGCTTTGGCCGCGGAGATTACCG
>NZ_JAMFRV010000140.1 GCF_026224925.1 Pseudomonas sp.
ATTGTGCAGCGCCATTTGCATCGCCGGCTGGTCTTCGATCAGCACCGAGCCAAGCCAATCGTCGAAAGTGAATCGCTCATCGTCGGCTCGCCCGTAGTGGGATTTACTAATGGCAGAACAGGTCAACATCAAATTGTCTGTATCGAGCTGCCAAGAGCCGAGGCGTCCGGCCTTGAGGGCATTCTGCAAGCGTTGTTCGCTTTCAAGAATGTCTTCCATGCGCGCGCGTGCTTCGTATTGCCGACGGCGGCCGCGCAATGCAGTGGTGACCAGGCTGACCAAGGTAGCCGGGTGAAAAGGACGTTCGAGAAACGTGACATTACCCAAGTGCGTACCTAGACGCGTGGAAGGGTTCTGCTCCGGTCCGCCGTGGCGAGTCAGCAACACGATGGGCATGTCCGACCAAGGTGGCTGGCTTTCCATCAACGCCACCAAGGCGTTGATATTAGCCCCGTGGAGGGCCTCGTCAGCGATGATCGCTAAACCCGCCCCCAGCGCTAACTCTTGACACAGGTGCGCCAAGTCTCGGGCCATGAACGCGCCGAAACCTGCTTCTTCGAGGAGTATCCTAGCGATTTGGCTGTCACGACCGCGGGGTGCAAGGATGATCGCCCGCTCGGATACTCCCGGAATACTCACGCGTTTTCTTCCCTCATCAGCGGTTTGCTCTCGCCGTAATAATGAGGCACCCCGCGTAGAACACCTTGGAATGCATCCAGTGGCGCGCCGACTGTCAAGCCGTGCGCGCCAATCCGGTACTCCCGGATAGTCGACTCGTGGCTTCCCGTACGTTTTTTAATAACCGAAATGGCCCGGCGAACCTGACCCAAAGCTTCGAAATAACGCAACAGAATCACGGTGTCCGCCAAATAAGTTATGTCCACAGAAGTATGCATATCTCCGACCAATCCGTGCTGCGCCACGGTCATGAAGGTCGAAGCACCTTGACGGTTCAAGTACAGCAATAGCTCATGCATGTGCAGGATCAGTGCGTTTTCACCGGGCATTGCCGCCTGATAGCCGTTGATGCTGTCGATAACGACGGTTTTGATATGCTTCTCATCGACGCAACGTCGCACGCGGTGAGAAAACTCTCCCGGCGACAATTCTGCTGCGTCAACTTGTTCAATCATCAAGTTGCCGGTTTCTTGCAGGGCCTGAAGGTCTATATCAAGCTTTTTCATGCGCTCGAACAGCAGCCCCATTTCTTCGTCGAAGATGAACAGTCCGACCTTTTCACCGCGGGCCACCGCAGCGGCGGCAAATACCAAAGAAATAAGAGATTTGCCGGTGCCCGCCGGACCCAGTATCAGCGTGCCGGAGCCACTGTCTATACCACCACCGAGCAATGCGTCAAGTTCCGGAATACGACTGCTTAACTGCACACGCTGATAGCGGTGGCGGTGCTCTGCTGCCACCAGTCGCGGGAATACATGGATGCCATCGTTCATGATGGTGAAGTCGTGAAAGCCGCCTCGGTATTTTTGGCCACGATATTTCACCACGCGCAACCGTCGTCTCTCGGCGCCGTAATCCGGGGTCAGCTCTTCGAGACGGATAACGCCCTGGGCCACGCTGTGCAGCA
>NZ_JAMFRV010000141.1 GCF_026224925.1 Pseudomonas sp.
GCACCGAGTTCCTGGTTCGAACCGCGCCGAACGCCGAAGGCGGCAGCAACGCACTCACCATCACGCTGGTCGAAGGCCGCGTGAACGTGCGCGATGCGCAGAACGGGTTGTCGCATGTGCCGGCTCAACCGGTGGTGATGGTCCCAGGAGACTGGCTTCGCTTGGCGGGTTCGGTCCGGACGGCGGAGAGGAGGGCTTCGCGCTCCGCGCAACTGGCCGGGCCGCCCATCGAAAAGTGCTCGCCTGGCAGCGCGGCGAAGCCGTTGTTGCTGATGAAGCGCAACCGGTTTACCTGCGCGATAAAGTCGCCACCCCCAAAGCGCGGCCAGTTTAATCCCCGGCTGTTCGCAAATCCTGTGGGACCCCTGTGGGACCGAATTCATTCGGGAATCGGTTTCAAATCCGACCTCATATGTGTCTGACCCAATGCCTTCCCGAATGAATTCGGTCCCACAGAAACATCCTATTTTTACTGTAATGCGACAGCTCATCGGCGTTTTCAAACCTTTTGCGTAAACTGTGGTCTAGTTATCGTTAGGACATTTGTTAAGCTATGTCCGTACTGCTAGATTGCCACTACCAGTTGCCGAGCACGCATCGATGCGCATAGACGGACCCTCATCACGCTCCTACCCCATAAAGCGCAAGCCTCGCAAAGGCACCGCGACGGTGGATGGCACGTTTGAGGAAGTCGACAGCGAGATTGAAGTACCGCCTCAAGTATCTGCCAACACCTCCCGTGCGCAAAATGCCCAAGCAGGTCCTACGAGTAACGTTCCGGCCCGTCAGCAAGACATGATTTTCCCTCGCTCTGTCAGCAACCGCGTCGCCCATGCCTTGGCGAGCTATCTGACCACGGCCAGTTTCGTTGATTGGGACCTGGAAGTGCTGGGCCTCGACCTTCACGTTTGAATTCTCAGCGCCCCCCTTACCACCTCGGTTGCCCCTCCTGGAGTGAAAACGCCTGGCGTGAATCCCTGTACCCGGAGAATGCCCGGTCCAATGAGTTTCTTGGGCTGTACGCGCAGGTATTCAATGCTGTCGAAGGCAATACGACTTTTTATGCGCGGCCGGCGCCTGCGACAGTAGAGCGTTGGGCGCAAGCCCTGCCAGAGCACTTTCGCATCACCGCAAAATTCCATCGCGACATCAGTCACGGCGGCGACCTTCGTCAGCAGTTGCAGGCGGCTGACGACTTTATCCAACTGCTGGCCCCGCTGGGCGCACGGGTGCAGCCTTTGTGGTTGCAATTACCCGCCAGTTTTGGGCCATTGCGCTTGGCTGAGTTGGTCAGTTTTATCGATGCGGTTGAGCGGCCACTGGCGGTGGAAGTGCGGCACTCGACTTTTTTCGCCAAAGGTGATGAGGAGCGCATGCTCAATCGGTTGCTGCTGGACCGAGGCGTGGAGCGCATTTGTCTTGATCCACGTGCGTTGTTTAGCTGCGTATCGACCGATCCTGCCGTGCTGCACGCGCAATCGAAAAAGCCTAAAGTCCCGCCGCGTCCTGCAGCGCTGACGCAATTTCCTCAGGTGCGTTTCATTGGTCACCCGGTGTTAGAGGCCAATGATGTGTTTCTGGCACCGTGGGTGGAAAAAGTCGCCGGCTGGATCGAGGAAGGGCGTACGCCTTATGTTTTTCTGCACACGCCTGACAACCTGCAGGCCCCTGACCTGGCGCGGCGTTTCCATGAGCAATTGATGGCGCGTCTGCCGGGCTTGCCGCCGCTGGTGGTGCTGGACAGAGGGCCTGCCGTGCAGCAATTGGGTTTGCTGTGAAAGTCGGCAGCGCTTAGGCGGCCATGCGCAGGTTTTGCAGAATGATAGGCCGAGCCCAGCCGTTGTCGTAATCCAGATGCCGCTGTTGCGCATCGACCGTTTCAGCGTCAAGCGGCAGGGCCTTTTTATCAGCCAAGTCCCATTCGAATTCGGCGATCGGCAAGTGTAATGGACGGGTTTGTGGGCCAGGGCCAGGGTTCGCATCGGGCTGAGGCGGATCAAGGACCAATGGCCGTACCCAACCGCTGTCGAAGTCCAGATGCCGCTGCTGTTCGATCATGTCGCTGATGCTGAACGGTTCGGCAGGCTCGGGCAGGAGGTGCAGTTCAAACTCGGCGATGGGCAAGTGCAAGGGCACTGGAGGTCTACGTGGGACATCCGCAACCGGTAACTCGCGCTGGTCGACGATTTTCCCGAGCGCCTGGGCGCCACCCAGTGGTTCGCCGGTAGTAGGGTTGGTTGCGGCGACGATTGGCGCTGCTGAAACGTCAGGTTTGTCAGCGGTTTGTTCAGCCATTGCGCGAGCGAACGCATCCGTCCAGAGCTGGGTAACACCGCTCAAGGTTCTGGAGTTGCGAAGACTGAAGTCGCCTGCGTGCGACAAATAGCCTATCGGTGCGGATTCAATGTCAGACATAGCGCTCGTTGTTCGTCCGGCTCTGGCAAAATGCTGGATATTCTCGTTATCGGCCAATTGCGCCGATCATTAACAAAATAGTTGAGCGTGTGGGCAAATGAGTGAGCAACAGACAGGCAGTCGCATCCGAGTGGAAACCCTGATCAGTAACGGACAGGCACATGCGGAGCAGTGGGCGCAGCGCCTTGGCTTGCCATTGGAAGACGCGCAGGCTGAATTTGCCCTGCAGGTGACCGACAACGGTTTGCAATTGCAGCAGTTGGGCGCTGACACCTCAGGGCCGGTGCGGGTGGATTTTGTCGAGGGTTCTGCGGCGCATCGGCGTCTGTTTGGCGGCGGCAGCGGGCAAATGATTGCCAAGGCTGTGGGCATCCAGCCAGGCGTGCGGCCTCGGGTGCTGGACGCGACGGCGGGATTGGGCAAGGACGCGTTTGTACTGGCCAGCTTGGGTTGCGAAATGAGCTTGATCGAGCGTCAGCCGATTATTGCTGCGTTGCTCGAAGACGGCCTGGCCCGCGGGCTAAGGGATCGTGAGATCGGACCCATCATCGCCAACATGCGTTTGCTGACTGGAAATTCCATTGAGTTGATTCGTGCATGGGAAGGCGAGCCGCCGCAAGTGATCTACCTGGACCCAATGTTTCCACACCGGGAGAAAACCGCGCTGGTGAAAAAAGAAATGCGCCTGTTCCGACCGCTGGTGGGGGATGACATGGACGCTCCTGCATTACTCGAAGCTGCCTTGACACTGGCAACGCATCGGGTGGTGGTCAAACGACCCCGCAAAGCGCCCAGCATTGATGGCCCGAAACCGAGTTACGCACTGGATGGAAAATCCAGCCGCTACGATATCTACCCGAAAAAAGCCCTGAAATCATAATCCTACAGGGCTCGATACGCGCGCATGAACAGGCTCACCACGTCCTCAACATGCGCCTCTTCCGCCGCCGGGTCGGGTAAGTCGTTGCAACCAATCAGCAAGCGGAAGTTGCAGGTGCCCTTAAGCAGGCACAAAAAATGTTCAGCAGCGATACGCGGCTTGTCGATTTTCAGGCTGCCATTACTGTCTATCTGAATCAGCAATCGTTCCATCTCTTGCAGAATCCGCTCTGGCCCCGCCTCGAAAAATATCTGCGACATTTTCGAGTCTTGAGCGCCCAAGGCTGTCATCAATCGCTGTAGCTCAATCGCGTCCGGGCTGTTGATCAAGGCGTGGAAGCCACGGCCAATATTGGTCAATACCGTTTCTACCGGCGTGCCTGCAGGCATTTCAAAAAACAGTTCGGGCAATTGCTCCTCGCATCGCGCAATCACGGCTGCGGAAAACAACGTCTCTTTGTCGGTGAAATGGCTGTAGACCGTCAGTTTTGAGACGCCGGCTTCGGCGGCGACAGCGTCCATGCTGGTGCCGGAATAGCCCTTACTCACGAACAGATTTTTCGCGGCATTGAGGATGGCCTGACGTTTTACCAGGTCTTTGGGGCGGCCTGGGCCGGAAGCGATCAATGAATTATCAGGCATCGTCGTTTTAATAGTGGACTGGTGAGTTTGGTATTTCTTACTATACGCGGCAGTACAACAATTAAAGCATTCTTTGCTAAAGGTCCATCACCATGTTTCGCGATGCCTTGCCGTTAACGCTATCCATCAGTCTGAGTGTTTTACTGGCGGGCTGTGGTCACGAAGAGCCAGTTCAGACTGCCGTGCGTCCCGCTATGGTCGTTCAACCGCAACTTGCATCGCTGTCGATGGACAGCTATCCCGGCGAGGTTCGTGCGCGGTTCGAGCCAGATCTGGCATTTCGAATCCCCGGTAAAGTCATCAAGCGCCTGGTGGAAGAGGGTGAGCGAGTCAAAGCCAATCAACCGCTGGCCGAACTGGACCCGCAAGATGTTCGTCTGCAACTGGAAGCCAGCCGCGCCCAAGTAGCCGCTGCCGAAGCGAATTTGCAGCTGGTCCGCACCGAGCGTGATCGCTACAAAACCTTGATGGACCGGCAGATGGTCAGCAAATCGCAATTCGACAACGCTGAAAACCTGCTCCGCGCCGGTGAGGCGCGGGTCAAACAAACCAGAGCCGAATTTACCGTGGCCGATAATCAGGCCGGTTATTCAGTGCTACGCGCCACCCAGGACGGCGTGATCGCTCGACGTCTGGTGGAAGTCGGGCAGGTCGTGGCCGCCGGGCAAACAGTTTTTACCTTGGCCACTGACGGCGAGCGTGAGGTCTTGATCAGCGTGCCGGAGCAGAGCATCAGCAGCTTCAAGATCGGTCAGGCGGTGGCTGTCGAGCTGTGGGCGCAACCCGATCAGCGTTTTCCTGGCCGCGTCCGCGAACTGTCGCCGGCTGCCGACCCGCGCTCGCGCACCTTCGC
>NZ_JAMFRV010000142.1 GCF_026224925.1 Pseudomonas sp.
CGTCATCAAGCGCGTCGGCGACAACCTCGTGCGCTTGAGCGACGTGGCCGACGTTTCGCTCGGTGCGGAAGATTACGACACGGAAGTGCGCTTCAGCGGCGAACACGCCGTCTTCATGGGCATCTGGACTTTGCCGAACGCGAACTCGCTCGACGTCATCAAGGTGGTGCGCAAAGAAATGGCGTCCATCCAAAAAGATTTGCCGAGCGGACTTCAAGCCAAAATCGCCTACGACGCGACGAAATATATCAACGACGCGATTCACGAAGTAATCCGAACACTCACTATCACGCTGCTGATCGTTTCAATCGTCATCTTTTTATTTCTCGGCTCGTTTCGTTCCGTGCTGATTCCGCTGCTGGCGATTCCCATTTCGCTCATCGGCGCGGTTTTTCTGATGCAGGTTTTTGGCTTCACGCTGAATTTGCTGACGCTGCTGGCGATTGTTTTGGCGTTGCCGCTCGTGTTGCCGATGCTGCTGGCGCCGTTCGGCGTGCACTGGATGTTGGCGCCGTGGGCGCAGTTCGCGTTGGCCACACCGGTGCAGTTTATCTTTGGCGCACGCTTTTATATCGCCGCGTGGAAAGCCGTCCGGGCCAAGTCGGGCAACATGGACCTGCTGGTTGCGTTGGGTACCAGTGCCGGTTACGGACTCAGCCTCTACGAATGGGCGAAAACCCCATCAGGCGGCATGCCGCACCTGTATTTCGAAGCGTCAGCGGTGGTGATTGCCTTGGTGCTGCTGGGCAAATACTTGGAGAGCCGCGCCAAACGGCAAACCGCCGGGGCCATCCGCGCCCTTGAAGCGCTTCGCCCTGAGCGCGCCGTACTGATTGTCGCGGGTCAAGAACAGGACGTTGCTATCAGCGCCCTGCGCGTTAACGATCTGGTGTCGGTCAAACCCGGCGAGCGCTTCCCAGTAGACGGTGAAGTGATCGACGGGCAAAGCCACGCTGACGAGGCGTTGATCAGTGGCGAGAGCCTGCCAGTCTTCAAGCAACCTGGGGATAAAGTCACCGGCGGGGCGATTAATGGCGAAGGCCGATTGCTGGTCAAGACCACCGCTATCGGCGCCGAGTCGGTACTATCGCGGATTATTCGGTTGGTCGAGGATGCCCAAGCGGCCAAGGCGCCGATCCAAAAGCTGGTGGACCGCGTCAGCGAAGTCTTCGTCCCCGTGGTGCTGGTTATTGCGCTGCTGACGTTGGTGGGATGGTTGTTGGCTGGCGCAGTCATGGAAGTCGCCCTGATCAATGCCGTTGCCGTCTTGGTGATCGCCTGCCCCTGCGCGCTGGGTTTGGCGACGCCCACTGCAATAATGGCCGGAACCGGGGTTGCCGCGCGCTTTGGCATTCTGATCAAGGACGCCGAAGCCTTGGAGCGAGCCCATGAAGTCACGGCAGTGGTCCTCGACAAGACAGGCACATTGACCTCTGGCAAACCGCGCATCAGCCATGCAGTGGCCGTCGATGGCAATCAAGAACAATTGCTGCAATGGGCGGGCGCGCTGCAACGTGGCAGTGAACACCCCTTGGCCAAAGCCGTGCTGGAGGCCTGTAAAGAACGCACCTTGACCCTCCCATTGGTTACCGCAAGCCAGTCATTAACGGGTCGCGGTATCACCGGAACGGTGGAGGGTCGGCAATTAGTGTTGGGCAGCCAGAGAATTCTGGACGAGAACAGGCTGCACATGGCGGAGCTGGCCACCCCTGCGCAGGCTTGGGAGTCAGAGGGACAAACATTGTCCTGGTTGATTGAGGTTGGACCGAACCCGGCAGTCCTTGGACTGTTTGCTTTTGGCGACACCCTCAAACCTGGCGCCGCACACGCTATCCAACAATTGACCGAGCGGCACATCAGTAGCCATCTATTGACCGGCGACAACCAGGGCAGCGCGCAATGGGTCGCCGAGGCACTTGGCATCGCCGATGTGCATGCCCACGTGCTGCCGGAAAATAAAGCGGCCATGGTGGTCGAATTGAAAAAGACCAACGTAGTGGCCATGGTCGGCGACGGCATCAACGACGCGCCGGCCCTCGCCGCCGCCGACATCGGCATCGCAATGGGTGGCGGCACCGACGTCGCGATGCACACCGCAGGCATCACTCTGATGCGCGGCGACCCACTGCTGATTCCCGCAGCGCTGGACATCAGCCGCAAAACCTATGCAAAGATTCGGCAAAACCTGTTCTGGGCATTCGTGTTCAACGCGGTCGGTATTCCATTGGCCGCATTCGGCTTCCTCAACCCCGTGATCGCCGGCGCTGCCATGGCCCTGTCTAGCGTTTCAGTGGTCAGCAATGCACTGCTGCTCAAAACCTGGCGGCCTTCTGGGTTGTGAACACATCTGCAAGAGCAAAACCGAGTCGCGGTGGCAGCGGTTCTATAGGCAAAACTAATCGCTGCGATTACATATGCGTCTTGGAACTAATACCTGCATCAGCCCATGATCCGGGCCGAACCTGGCCTGAGCACCTGAATGCTACTCAGATACACAGCGTGCCTGTGCGCCGTGATCGGGGAATGACAGGGCGATGGACTACGCTAGTTCGAGCCATCAACCCACCGCATGAGGTCTGATCACCATGAAAATTCCCGGTCCCGATCATCCGATTACCATCACCCCCGTCAAGGGACAGGTCACGGTCAAGTTCCAAGGTGTCGTTGTCGCGCAAACGAACAAGGCCCTAAAACTTGAGGAAGCTAAATATCCTGCGGTTTTTTATATCCCTCGATCCGATATTCGGGCTGAACGTTACACGCGCACCGAACATCAAACCCATTGCCCCTACAAAGGTGACGCCAGCTATTACAGCCTTGAGGCGGATGGCAAAACCGCTGAAAACGCCGTATGGACCTACGATGAAGCGTACCCATCGGTGGCGAAGATCAAGGAACACGTTGCCTTCTACGCAGACAAAGTGACCTTCGAAGTGGAGGCTGCATAGGGCAACACTAAGCGCTTCAAGCAGTAATGCTTCATCGCTTTTCGGGCCGGGACGAGGTGCATTGGCGCCCCATCCCGGCCCGGTCATGAAAAGAACGCAATAAGCCCTGCATCCTTTGGGAACGGCAAAGGCTCAGCAGCCAAGCCGAACGACGGATACACCGGAGAAAAAATCTAATGACCAGTACCTTAAGCGAGCTACGCAACGCCCCCGCCGGTAACGTATTACTCAAGCGTTATCTGATGACTCGAAGCCGGACAGAGAGCCTGATCGCACCGCTCAGCGCCGAGGACATGGTCGTCCAGTCGATGCCGGACGCAAGCCCTGCCAAATGGCACATTGCTCACACTAGCTGGTTTTTCGAAACCTTTTTGCTGCGTGAAAACCTGGCTGATTACCGCCCGTTCGATCCAACCTTCGCTTACCTGTTCAACTCTTATTACGAAGCCGTTGGCCCACGTCACCCTCGCCCTCAGCGCGGGTTGATGACGCGTCCGGCCATGGGCCAGGTGCTTGAGTACCGCCAGTACGTCGACGAACACATGCGCACGCTATTGCAGTCGCCGGTGAACAAGGCGACCTCGGACCTGATCGAGTTGGGGTTGTCCCACGAAGAGCAGCACCAGGAATTGTTGTTGATGGACATCCTGCACCTGTTCAGCCTTTCTTCGCTCAAACCCGCTTATGACCCACGCTGGGCTAGAGACGTGTCCGGACGCCGTGGTCAGTTCAAACCGCTCAAAGGCGGCTTGACCGAAATCGGTCACAAGGGCAAAGGTTTTGCCTTCGACAACGAAGGCCCACGGCACACTACGTTCCTGCAATCGTTCGAGATCAGCGACCGCCTGGTGACCAACGGCGAATGGCTGGCGTTCATGGCTGATGGTGGCTACAGCACGGCCGGGTTTTGGCTGTCGGATGGTTGGGCCACGGTGCAGGCCAATGACTGGAACGCCCCGGGGTATTGGCAGCACGACGAAAACGGCTGGCAGCAACTGACCCTGCGTGGGTTGGAACGGATCGACCCCGCAGCGCCCGTGATCAACATCAGTTATTACGAAGCCGCAGCTTTCGCCAGTTGGGCCGACGCGCGCCTGCCGACCGAAGCCGAATGGGAAGCGGCCGCTGAAGCGGGCTTGTTGGAGCAAGTCGACGACGTCGCCTGGCAATGGACGCAAAGCGCTTACAACGCCTACCCAGGGTTTCGCCCGGCAGACAGCGCAGTAGGTGAATACAACGGCAAGTTCATGATTAACGTAATGGTCTTGCGCGGCGGCGCCAGCATTACTGCGCCAGGGCATTCGCGTACCACGTACCGCAACTTTTTTGGCCCGGAAAAACGCTGGATGTTTTCCGGCCTGCGCTTGGCCCGCGACACACGCCAGCCAGGCGTGGTCAACAGCCACGACAGCGAATTCGCCCGTGACGTTATCGCCGGGCTGTCGGCGCCGGTGAAAAACCTGTCGCCGAAGTACTTCTACGACGCAGCAGGTTCCGAGCTGTTTGAAGCCATTTGCAAGACCACAGAGTACTACCCAACCCGGGCTGAAACAGGTTTGCTTGCAGAGGTCGCCCAACACATCGCAGCGCTAATTCCAGAACAGGCGGCGTTGGTTGAGTTTGGCAGCGGAGCTAGCGACAAGACCCGTCTGCTGCTGGATGCTGCGCCGCAAATCGCCTTGTATGTACCCATCGACATCAGCGCCAATGCCTTGAAGAAAGCCGCTGCGCTGCTGAAGAAAAGCTACCCGAGATTGAATGTAGCGCCGCAAATCGATGACTTTAGCCGAGCGCTACGGTTGCCTGCCGATGTGGCCGGGCATACCTGCGTGGGGTTTTTCCCTGGCTCGACCATTGGCAATTTCACCCACCCACAAGCGGCGAAGTTTCTGCGTTCCGCCCACGGATTGCTCGGTAATAAGGCGCACTTCATTGTTGGTGTGGACCTGGTCAAGGACGTCGACATTCTGGTAGCGGCGTATGACGATGCCGAGGGCGTGACCGGTCGTTTTAACAAGAACCTATTGACCCGAATCAACCGAGAGTTGGACGGTAACTTTAACGTCGAGGCATTCGAACACCTTGCGCTATGGAACGAAACCGAAGCGCGTATGGAAATGCACTTGGTCAGTCAAACCGAACAAGTGGCCAAGGTTGCGGGTCATACGTTCCACTTCGCAGCTGGCGAACGTTTGCACACCGAAAACTCGCACAAATTCACCATTGAATCCTTCACAGCACTGGCCGCAGGCGCTGGTTGGTCGGTGAGTGATTATTGGGTGAGTGAAGAGCCGCAGGTGGCGCTGTTTAGTTTGAAGGCGTGACCGAAAGGCGGCGTGTCAGACACGCCGCCTCGCCAACCACCCCAATTCCTGCGCTATGCAGAGAACCCTGTGGGACCGAACTTGTTCGGGAAGCAGGCGGCACGGTACACCAGACATACCGCGTCGCGGCCTTCGCGAACAAGTTCGCTCCCACCGAGATCGGTGTA
>NZ_JAMFRV010000143.1 GCF_026224925.1 Pseudomonas sp.
CGTAAAAGGCGCCTTTGATTGGGTGATGCTTTTGGCATCACTCCCTAAGATTCAGCCCGGAACAACCCGGCAGAAAATGGTGGGTCGTGTGGGATTCGAACCTACGACCAATTGGTTAAAAGCCAACTGCTCTACCAACTGAGCTAACGACCCAAAAATGGTCGGGGTAAGGGGATTCGAACTCCTGACATCCTGCTCCCAAAGCAGGCGCGCTACCGGACTGCGCTATACCCCGATACTGCTACATCTGAAATTAAGTGGCTCCACGACCTGGACTCGAACCAGGGACCCAATGATTAACAGTCATTTGCTCTACCAACTGAGCTATCGCGGAACTATCGATTTCGGACGCAACTTTACATCTACAACGCTGAATTTACTACTTATTTCAGCCTTTTCGATCCTTTCGCATCGCTGCGTTAGCATCTCTGAGGCGCGCTATTCTACAATTTTAAAAAAGACTGTCAACCCTTAAAACTGCATTTAAGACAATGATTTGCGTTTTTTTCCCCTCAGCCCTGAGAACGCTCAAAATCACGGTTTGTCGCGATAAAAAGCTATGCAGCTGGCTTTCAATAAAAGAAGGCCCTCGCGGGGAGGGCCTTCTCTTATATAGCGCTATGGAGCAACAGCAGCGAATCGAATCAGCCGAAAACGATCTCATCGTTGACCACTGTACCGGTCACGGTCGCGCCAGGCACGAAGTGCCCCGACAGAATCAGCTGCGCCAACGGGTTTTCGATCCAGCGCTGTATCGCACGCTTGAGAGGCCGTGCGCCGTAAACCGGGTCGTACCCGACCGCGATCAACTTATCCAACGCTTCGTCGCTCAGCTCCAGCTTCAACTCTCGCTCTGTCAAACGTCCACGCAGACGGTTCAGCTGAATGTTGGCAATCCCGGCAATCTGATCCCGGGCCAGCGGTTCGAACACCACCACTTCATCGATGCGATTAACGAACTCCGGACGGAAGTGCGAACTGACGGCATCCATCACGGCAGCGTGTTGCGCCTCACGGTCGCCCACCAGGTCCTGAATCTGCGCAGAGCCCAAGTTCGAGGTCATCACGATCACGGTATTACGGAAATCCACCGTCCGGCCATGGCTGTCGGTCAAGCGACCGTCTTCAAGCACCTGAAGCAGTACGTTGAACACGTCAGGGTG
Source organism: Pseudomonas sp. (assembly GCF_026224925.1). GTDB lineage: Bacteria > Pseudomonadota > Gammaproteobacteria > Pseudomonadales > Pseudomonadaceae > Aquipseudomonas. The sequence continues at coordinate 1,164 of NZ_JAMFRV010000143.1, forward strand.
GGCCTTCTCGACCTCGTCCAGCAGAATCACCGAATAAGGCTTACGCCGCACAGCCTCGGTCAGGTAGCCACCCTCCTCATAACCCACATAGCCAGGAGGCGCGCCGATCAAGCGGGCAACGGAGTGTTTTTCCATGAACTCGGACATGTCGATGCGAACCATGGCCTCTTCGGTGTCGAACAAGAACTCCGCCAGCGCCTTGCACAGCTCGGTCTTACCGACACCCGTTGGGCCCAGGAACATGAACGAGCCGCTAGGACGATCTGGATCAGAGAGCCCGGCACGAGAACGACGCACCGCGTTGGAGACCGCGATCACCGCCTCGTTTTGCCCAATGACACGCTGGTGCAACAGGCTTTCCATCTTCAACAGCTTGTCGCGCTCACCTTCGAGCATTTTCGATACTGGGATGCCGGTCCATTTCGACACGACCTCGGCGATCTCTTCTTCGGTAACCTTGCTGCGCAGTAACTGATTTTCGCTTTTGCCGTGCTGATCGACCATCTGCAGGCTGCGCTCCAGATCGGGGATGATCCCGTACTGCAATTCAGCCATGCGATTTAGATCACCCTTGCGTCGGGCGGCTTCCAGCTCCTGACGAGACTGTTCGATTTTCTGCTGGATCTGCGCAGAGCCCTGGACTTCGGCTTTCTCCGAGGTCCAGATCTCTTCAAGATCAGCGTATTCACGTTCCAGACGGTGAATTTCTTCCTGAAGTTTTTCCAGACGCTTGATCGCCGCTTCGTCGTCTTCTTTGCGCAGGGCCTGAGATTCGACCTTGAGCTGAATCAAACGCCGCTCCAGACGGTCGAGCACTTCCGGCTTCGAATCGATTTCCATGCGAATGCGGCTGGCCGCTTCATCGATCAGGTCGATGGCCTTGTCTGGCAACTGACGGTCGGTGATATAGCGGTGGCTCAATTTGGCCGCCGCAATGATCGCACCGTCAGTAATCGCAACTTTATGGTGAACTTCGTAGCGCTCTTTCAAGCCACGCAGGATGGCGATGGTGTCTTCTTCGCTAGGCTCTTCTACTAACACTTTCTGGAAGCGCCGTTCGAGGGCCGCATCCTTCTCTATGTATTGGCGGTACTCGTTAAGCGTGGTCGCGCCGACGCAGTGCAGCTCGCCGCGAGCCAGAGCGGGCTTGAGCATGTTGCCCGCATCCATCGCGCCTTCGCCTTTGCCAGCGCCGACCATGGTGTGCAGTTCGTCGATAAATAGAATGATCTGACCTTCTTGCTTCGACAGCTCATTGAGCAGCGCTTTCAGGCGTTCTTCGAACTCGCCACGAAACTTGGCACCCGCAATCAGCGCGCCCATGTCCAACGACAACACCCGTTTGCCTTTAAGACCATCGGGCACTTCACCGTTGATGATGCGCTGGGCCAACCCTTCGACGATGGCGGTTTTACCCACGCCAGGCTCGCCGATCAGCACTGGGTTGTTTTTGGTCCGGCGCTGCAGCACCTGAATGGTCCGACGAATCTCGTCGTCACGCCCGATCACTGGATCAAGCTTGCCCTCTTCAGCGCGCTTGGTGAGGTCGACCGTGTACTTATCCAGCGCCTGGCGCGATTCTTCGACATTCGAGTCATTCACCGCTTCGCCGCCACGCAAGTTGCTGATGGCGTTCTCAAGGGCTTTTTTGCTCACGCCCTGGCCAAGCAACAACTTGCCGAGCTTGCTGTTTTCATCCATCGCGGCCAGCAATACCAGTTCACTGGAGATGAACTGATCACCCTTTTGCTGCGCCAGACGATCGGCCTGATTGAGCAGACGCGCCAATTCCTGCGACATATTGACGTCGCCGGTGGGGTTCTGGATTTTTGGCAGTTGATCGAGCTCTTTGCTCAGCTCTTTGCGGAAGCTGTTGACGTCAAAGCCAACCTGCATCAGCAACGGCTTGATCGTACCGCCCTGCTGTTCAAGCAACGACTGCATTAAATGTGCAGGCTCAATGGCTGGGTGGTCGAGGCCAACCGCCAATGACTGGGCATCAGATAACGCCAACTGCAACTTGCTGGTTAATCGATCTATACGCATTAGTCACCTTCCTTAAAGCAGGCCGGAGCGATGGAGACACCTATAAAGAAAACCTGCCAGAGAGCCTATAAGATGCGGTCGATTCTGCAGGATTCAAGCGCCGTCTGATTGACGCAGGTCAGCTATTGTGAGGGTGAGCGTAGTCGCTTGGACGAGTCGCAGGAACCAGGCCCTACGCCATACCGAAAATCTGTGGGACCAAATTCATTCGGGAAGCAGACGGCGCGGTGTATCAGCCAGACCGAGGCGTGGCCTTCGCGAACACGTTCGCCCCCACCGAATCTCCATCCGTCTTAGGACCGGGGTCTACTTCAAGATTGGGAAATCCACACCAGCGAGGCAAACCGGCCGGTACGGGCGTTGCGGCGGTAGGAATAGAAGCGCGGGTCGTTGACCGTGCAGAAACCACCGCCATACACCGCCGTCACTCCAATCGCCGCCAAGCGCAAACGCGCCAAAGCGTAGATGTCAGCCATGAAACGACCGTCGTTGACGCTGGGCACGAACGCTTCGATGGTTTCGGGATGCGTACTTATGAAGGCCTCACGAACTTCCGGCCCGACTTCAAACGCCTTTGGTCCGATAGCCGGGCCCAACCATACGAGAATTTCGCTGGCGGGCACCTTCAACCGATCAACCGTCGCTTCCAGAATGCCAGCCGCCAGCCCACGCCAACCGCCATGCGCAGCCGCTACACGGGTTCCAGCGCGGTCGCAAAACAGCACCGGCAAACAGTCGGCAGTCATGATGGTGCAGGCAATATTCGGGGTGTCGGTCCAACTGGCGTCGGCGGCGACCACGTTAAGTGGATCCGCGTGAGCGACGTCGATACCGTGCACTTGGCTCAGCCAAGCGGGTTGTGTACCTAAATGAGAGGTCAAGCGGAGACGGTTGGCCGCGACCGCTTGAGGATCATCGTCGACATGATCGCCGAGATTGAAGCTGTCGAACGACGCCAGACTGACGCCGCCCGCACGGGTTGTGACGCAGGATTTGATAGTCGCTGGCACAGGCCAGTCAGGTATCAACCAATCCGCCACGAACTCATTCACCCGATGAACGCCTCACGATCCTGCTTTAACAGCGACAATAACCAGACAAAATCGTCTGGAAGTGGCGATTCCCACTTCATGCGCTTACCGGTGGTCGGATGATCCAGCTCCAGGAAACGCGCGTGAAGCGCCTGACGCGGAAAATGTTTCAACGATTCGACCATGGTCACGCTGGCAGCCGGCGGAATACGGAAGCGACCGCCGTAGGCCGGATCTCCGACCAACGGGAAGTTTACGTGCGCCATATGGACACGAATCTGGTGAGTACGGCCGGTTTCCAGCTTGACCCGCACATGGGTGTGGGAACGGAAACGCTCAAGAACACGGTAATGACTTACCGCCTGCTTGCCGCCTTCCATTACCGCCATACGCTGGCGCTGCTGACCGTGACGACCAATCGGCGCGTCGATCTTGCCGCCAGCGGTAACAACACCGATGACAATGCATTCGTAGATGCGACTGACCGTGCGGCTTTGCAACTGAGTGACCAGTTGGGTCTGCGCTTGAATAGTTTTGGCAACCACCATCAAACCGGTGGTGTCCTTGTCCAGACGGTGCACGATACCGGCTCGTGGCACATTGATGATGTCTGGAAAGTGGTGCAACAGAGCATTAAGCAGCGTGCCATCGGCATGACCGGCAGCTGGGTGAACCACCAAACCTGAAGGTTTGTTGATCACCATGATTTGATCGTCCTCGTAGACGATATCGAGCTCAATATCCTGCGCCACCCATTCACCTTGGGCTTCCTGCTCTGCGATCAGGTGCAGAACAGCGCCGCCATGAACGATGTCACGCGGGCGTATAACGTCCCCGTCCACAGTCAGGCGGCCGTCTTTTATCCAGGCGGAAAGGCGCGAGCGCGAGTGCTCAGCGAATAATTGTGCGGCGACTTGATCGAGGCGTTGACCGCCCATTTCGGACGGTACCTCTGCGCTAAGTTCTATATTCTCGGACATGGCCAGACTAAGAGGCGGCGTAGCCTTTGGTTTCGGCTGCGCGCTTGTGGTTAAATACGGCGTCTTTTGCCCCGGGGGTTCCGCGGGGCGCCCATCATAACAGGACGGCCCCGCCCAAGACAGCGGCCGTCATAGGGACGCTAGCCGCCATGCAAGTGAAACACCTGCTGCTGATCGCCATCCTCGCACTCACCGCTGCCTGTTCATCGAAAGAAGTAATCGACGAAAATTTGAGCGAAGTCGAGCTGTACCAGCAGGCGCAGGCCGACCTGGACAATAGTAGTTACTCAAGCGCTACCAACAAGCTTAAGGCGTTGGAATCGCGGTATCCGTTCGGCCGTTATGCCGATCAGGCACAGCTTGAGCTGATTTACGCCAACTATAAAAACGGTGAGCCGGAGGCTGCGAAGTCTGCCGCCGAACGTTTTATTCGTTTGCACCCGCAACACCCCAACGTCGACTACGCCTATTACCTGAAAGGTCTGACTTCATTTGACCAGGACGTTGGCCTGCTGGCTCGCTTCCTGCCATTGGACATGACCAAGCGTGACCCTGGCGCCGCTCGCGACTCTTACAACGAGTTTGCGCAGCTAACCGCTCGCTACCCTAATAGCCGTTATGCGCCGGACGCCAAGCAGCGCATGATTTATTTGCGCAACCTGCTGGCGGCCTACGAGATTCACGTAGCGGATTATTACCTGACCCGTCAGGCCTACGTCGCAGCCGCCAACCGCGGTCGTTATGTGGTGGAAAACTTCCAGGAAACGCCAGCAGTTGGCGATGGCCTGGCCGTGATGGTCGAGTCTTATCAGCGTATGCACCTGGACGCACTGGCTGCCACCAGCCTGGAAGTCCTGAAGCTGAACTACCCCAACCACCCCAGCCTGGTTGATGGCCAGTTCGTGCCACAGGTCACCGACGCGGACAACCGCTCGTGGCTGTCCAAGGCGACTCTGGGCTTGATCGAGAGCCGTCCGCCGCTGCCGCCGGGTGAAACCCGCGCCAACCAAGACGTAATCAAGCAATACCAGGACGCTAAAGAAGCGATTCCAAAAGAGCTGTTGCCGCCCGATAACGGCGATGAAGTTCAGGAAGATCAGCATCAAGCGGAAGGTAACAATAGCGACCGCTCGTGGTTCAGCTACATGACCTTCGGTGTGTTCGACTGATTCAGCCGTAGTGATTGCGCTGTATTGAAAAGAGGCCTGCGGGCCTCTTTTTTTATTCGCGATTTCTGTGCTGTGCGCCCGTCAGGTCCTTGGCTACACTGCCAATCTTTATTCAGAAAGCTGGTAGTCATGGTTCGCTTACTCTTGTGGGTCATTTTAATTGCGGTAGCGGTGTACTTCTTCAAACGCATGGGCAAACGCCCTGCGCCACGCAAAAACTCACCCCCGCCCGAAGGCGTCGCGGCACCCATGGTCCGCTGCGAACACTGCGGCGTGTATTTGCCGCGTGACCGGGCGTTGAGCCAGCAACAACAATGGTATTGCAGCCAGGCGCACCTTGAACAAGGCCCTGCCGCTCGTGAGCGCTAAGGCCCTCTCTCTGAGCGGCGACCAGACGCAACGCGTCCTTCGGCTCTATCACCTTTATCGCTTGGCCATTGGCATCACTCTGGTGCTGCTGATTTCCAGCAACCTTGACGGCGATCTGCTGGAACTGGCCAATGCGGACCTGTTCAGAACCGGTTGCTGGGTGTACCTGATCGTCAACATTATGCTCGGGGTGCTGCTGAACAGGCCGGAGCACGCGGCGCAGATCTTCAGCCTGGCGATGGCCGATGTAGTGATGCTGTCAGCACTGTTCTACGCGGGCGGCGGTGCCCCAAGTGGTATCGGCAACCTGCTTGTTGCATCGGTAGCCATTAGCAATGTGCTGCTGCGCGGGCGTATCGGCCTGTTGATAGCGGCCGTCGCGACCATCGGGATCATCTACCTGACCTTCTATCTCAGTTTCAGTCGACCCTCTGCCGCTAACTACTATGTTCAAGCAGGCACCCTCGGCGTGCTCAGCTTTGCGGCCGCGCTGACGGTACAAACGCTGACCCGGCGCCTGGACCGCAGTGAAACCCTGGCCAACGAACGCGCGGCGGATGTCGATAACCTGGAAGAGCTCAATGCCTTGATCCTGCAACGCATGCGTACAGGTATTTTGGTGATCAATGCCCGACGCCAAGTGTTGCTGGCCAACCAAGGAGCCCTGACTCTTCTGGGCCATGAGCAACTGATCGGCCAAACCATTGACGATTACTCGCCGCAATTGGTCGATCGTTTACGCCAATGGCTGATTAACCCCATGTTGCGCCCCCACAACGTTGAGACATCCGTCGCTGGGCCTGTGTTACGGCCGAGCTTCATCGCCCTTAATCGCGGCGATCAGCGCCAAACACTGGTTTTTCTCGAAGATTTGTCAGAAATCTCCCAGCAGGCCCAGCAACTCAAGCTGGCTGCACTAGGTCGGTTGACTGCCGGTATCGCCCACGAAATTCGCAACCCGTTGGCGGGGATTGCTGGCGTCATTGAAATCATTGGCCGCGACTTGCCCACGATCAGCCCGGCGCGGGCGGTCGTCAAAGACGTTCGGCAGGAAATCGCCCGCATCAATCACATCGTC
>NZ_JAMFRV010000144.1 GCF_026224925.1 Pseudomonas sp.
GGAGGCTTCCATTGCCAACATCGCTTCGGCAGCGCTCAGCGCCGGGGTCAGCCGGTAATAACCCTGATTATTCAGGAGTATTTGCGTGGCGATGAGCTGAAAAGGGTGGTCTTCCACCAGCAGGATTCGCAGATTTTTTTTTGGCATTAGGGCATTCCGGATTAAAACGATGGCGCGATACGCGCAAACCAACCGGCCGGTCATTGATTCGACTATGACCCATGTGTCTGGTTGATAAATGATCTGGTCATCAATGGCCAAGACCGAGCTGGATTATTCGGCAGTACGGCGCGTTGATCGATAGGACGTTTCTGCGTTGGGTGTAGGCCATGTCTCTAAATTCAGTGTTTGGCCGAGATAATACAGATCATGGGCCGGATGCCCGCCAGAACCTAGGTGGGACATCCGGCGTCCGACTGGATACGTTAAACCGACGTTGAACGCCCCGTCATTTCACCCGCCATCTCACTGGCGTAGCTGTCGGTCATGCCGGCGATGAAGTCGATCATCCGTAGGAATGACGTGTGCAGCGGCCAATGCGGGTCAGGCGCGTTATTCCCCAGAAGGTCGAGGATGCGCCTATGTTTAAACGAAGGCTTACGTCCGCCGAACTGCTCAAGCGCCGCGCCGCAAAAGGCGTTAAGCAGGACCTCAAGGGTGGTGTAGGCGCCGATTTCATGCAGAGTTTTACGTTTGTCCTGAAAGATCTTCTTGCGCGCCATGTCCTTGGCATCTAGCACGCAGCGTTTGGCGGGGCCGTGCATGTGCTCCACCAGATCGCCACTCAAGGTGCCCGCCAACAATGCATCTTGTTGCTCGACGAATGCACGGGCGGCTGCATTGGTCAGGTGTTCGATGGCCTTGCCGCGCAGAATAGCCAGCTTGCGCCGACGTGAATCGCCGGGGCCCAACAGGCGATAAGTCTCCGGAATGTCATCGCCCACCAGACCCAGCAGCAAGGACTCCACCTCGGCGTACTCGAGCAAGTCCATTTCCAGACCGTCCTCGAGATCAATCAAGGCGTAGCAAATGTCATCCGCTGCTTCCATCAGGTAAACCAACGGATGTCGTGCCCAGCGTTGTTCTTCCAGCTGTGGCAGCCCAAGTTTATGGGCGATTTGCTCAAGAATAGGCAACTCGCTCTGGTAGCAGCCGAACTTGTGTTTCTTATAGCCCAAGGAGTCGGCGTGACGCGCGGTCCACGGGTATTTCAAGTAGGTGCCCAAGGTGGCATAAGTCAGTCGGGTGCCGCCATCGAACTGGTGGTACTCCAACTGGGTGAGTACGCGAAAGCCCTGGGCGTTGCCTTCGAAGTTCAAAAAGTCGTTGCGCTCGACTTCGCTCATAGCGTCGAGCCAGCCCCTTCCGGCGGCCTGCAAGAACCAATGGCGAATTGCGTCCTCCCCTGAGTGGCCGAACGGTGGGTTGCCAATATCGTGGGCCAGGCAAGCGGATTGAACGACCATTCCCAAGTCACTGGGCTCGCACCAGTCGGGCAGGGCGTCACGAATGGTTTCACCCACGCGCATACCCAGCGAGCGACCCACACAACTGACTTCCAGCGAGTGGGTCAGGCGTGTATGGATATGATCGTTGCTGGACACCGGATGCACTTGAGTCTTGCGTCCCAGCCTGCGAAATGCGCCGGAGAAGATGATGCGATCATGGTCTTTGTGAAAAGGACTGCGCCCCAGCTCTTGCGGGCTGTGTATGGGTTTACCAAGTCGTTCGCGGTTAAGCAGGGTTTGCCAATCCAAGGCGTTCACTCCATCTGTTGAATGCGCTTAGCTTCCGGGTTCAGTCCTTCGGCTGCAAGCGTTGGATTAGCAACTGTGTATCACAATCCAGCGGCGTCTATATCGATCAGCAGCAGACGTTGGCCATTGCCGAAGAACTGCCCGCCAGTCAGGCAATACTGGTTGCTGGTGGCGTCGCGATAGGTGTTGGACAGGGTCAGGCGGCGGTTATCCCATCCTTCGGCCAGCAATTGGTAGAAATAGGGACGCCAGGACCAGTTATGGCCCAAGTAGCTGGGATCGGCATGCCAGGCGCCGTTTCGCCACTCCAGGTTTGGCGTGAGCTGAGTGCCATGTCGGTCGCACTGGTAAAAACGCAGAAACCAGGGGTACTCGTGTAATTGCGGTAAATCGCTGAGGGGGGCGCCACCTTCTGCCCATATTTGCAGGAGGTCCATCAGTTTGCCCAGTTGCTTACGCAGGGTCATGAGGCGAGCACGCTCATCGACTTTTTTCAGCACATAACGGTCGCGTAACTCGGCGAATCGTTGGACAAATGCATCCGTAGGGGGAAAGTCCAGCTCGCCTTTGGCAAACAGAAACCCCTGAACATAGCGAGAACCGCATTCCAGGGCGAAATCCAGTTCAGCTTCGGTTTCGACACCTTCGGCGATAATCCAGCAACCGGTTTTTTCAGCCATTTGCGCCAGCGCCTTGACCACGTCACTGCTGGGGCCGCCACGGGCTGCTGCCTGAAACAAACGCATGTCGAGCTTTAGAATGTCTGGCTGCAACGCCAATACCCGGTCTAATTGCGAATAACCCGCCCCGAAATCATCGATAGCGATGCGCGCACCTGCTTCGCGATAACGCGCCACAACATTGGCCAGACGCTGACTGTCACCGACCAGTTCAGTGATTTCGTAGACGATGCGTTGTGGCGCCACGCCATGGCGCTGTAATTGTTTGAGGCTCGGTAACGGTTGCGCTGGACGCAAACGGCTAATCCAGCGCGGGGAAATATTGAGGCTCAAGAACCAGTCGGCGGGCACTTCGTGCAATCGACTCAGCGCGTTGTCGCGAATCACCCGATCCAGCCGGCGAAGGACGGTAGGGGAGATTTTCGGGTCAGCGAACAACGGCCCTACGGATAAAAGCTGACCATCACTTTGGCGCAGACGACCTAGCGCTTCAACCCCGGCAATGCGGCCTGTAGCGGTATCGATGAACGGCTGAAAGCATGCTAACGGTTGCCCATCGATCACGAGGACTCCTTAGTAGGTCTTGGAATAGGTCTGTCCGGGCAGGCATTACTAATCACTTCATGCCGAGGCATAAAGTGATTAGTAAGCAAAGCTTTGCAAGAATGCAGCCAGATAGAACAATCAGCGCTTGGGCGGGGAACCCTGTAATACCAGTTTTATCAATGGCATAAGGGTGGTGCTCAGTTTGACCAAGCGGGAAACGCTGTTGAGGCCACCGGCTTTGGTACCTTTGCCGCCGAGAAAACCGAGGAGGGCAACGATGCCCATGCCCCAGAGAGGAGCATGTTTAATGCCCAAGGTGCCTTGCCAATCCTGACTCATGCCACGCATACGTCGTAGCGGCTGCAGCAATTGGCCGGTTTCGTGGCGAATTTCCTGGCGGTGCATTTCCATGCGCAAGCGGATCAATGCCTTGCGCAGTTCGCGTCGAGAGTTGGGTTGCGGTTCGGTCAGGCTCATGGCATCAGTCGCTCACGGTCATTGGCCAGTTCTTCAAGCGTCGCGTGGAAGGGCGAAGACTCATCGAAGATCGCCGCCTTCAAACGCATCCCACAGAACGCAGCCGACACTATGTAAAACAGACAAAGGCCGATAATGCCGGTGAATCGGTAGGTGTCCCACACCAGTATCATTACCAGTGCCGACAAACCGATCAACAGCAATAAGGCAAACACCAATGCCAACCCGGCAAACAGCAGCAGGCTAACGGTACGCGACTTTTGTTCCTGCAGTTCAATGCCGAACAGCTCGACATGGCTGTGCAGCAAGCCAAGAAATGCAGCCCCAAGACGCCGCGATGACGACGTTTGGTCCGCAAGTGGCGGACCTGACTCTGTACCCAAAGCCATAGCCGTCAGCGCCTGGTGGCCAGAAGGCCCAGCAAGAACCCAACGCCGGCCGCAATCCCTACCGATTGCCACGGGTTGCTCTGCACGTAGTCTTCAGTGGCTACCACAGCAGCCTTGCCGCGTTCGCGCAGCGATTCTTCGGTGAGTTTCAGCGTTTCACGTGCCTTGAGAAGGCTTTCGTGAATCTGCCCCCGTAGTTCATCAGCCTGATCACC
>NZ_JAMFRV010000145.1 GCF_026224925.1 Pseudomonas sp.
GACCGCAGGCAATCATTAAAGCCGGTGCGTCACTGGCCAGTGCGCCAGCGTTGACTTTGCTGCTCAGCGCCATATCGGCAAATGGGTTGGCGACTAGTGTGGGGGTGCCGATACGCTGCTGAATCAAATGATCCAGGCCGGCAATCGAGGCAGTACCGCCCGCCAGCATGATGTAGTCGACGGTGTTGTACTGACCGGCGGCGAAGAAGAACTGCAGGGAACGGGACACCTGCTGTACCACGGCGTCCTTGAACGGCTGCAATACTTCCGTGACGTAGTCGTCTGGCAACCCGCCTTGCTTTTTGGCCAGGCCAGCCTCTTCCATCACCAGACCGTAGCGTCTTTGAATTTCCTCGGTGAGCTGGCGCCCACCGAACAATTGTTCACGGGTATAAATGATCCGACCGCTGTGCAGAACGCTCAGGGTGGTCATGGTGGCGCCAATATCAACCACGGCCACGGTCAGTTGCTCGTGGTCGTGACCCAATTGAGCGGTGAGCAGACCGAATGAACGCTCCAAGGCGTAAGCTTCGACATCAACCACCTTCGCCGTAAGGCCGGCAAGCGCCAGCGCCGCTTCGCGGACTTCAACGTTTTCTTTGCGGCAGGCAGCAAGCAACACTTCAACACGCTCTGGGTTGCGTGCCGAATAGCCCTGTACTTCAAAATCGATGGCGACTTCTTCAAGCGGATAGGGGATGTATTGGTCAGCTTCGATTTTTAGCTGGTTTTCCATGTCATCGTCTGACAGGCCAGCATCCATCTCGATGGTTTTGGTGATGACCGCAGAACCGGCCACTGCAACCGCCACATTTTTGACATTGGTCTTGGCCTTGATCAGAAGCCGCGACAACGCCTGACCAACCCCTTCGAGGTCGGCAATATTCTTTTCTACTACAGCGTTGGCTGGAAGCGGTTCGACCGCGTACGACTCAACTTTGTAGCGCGTGCCGGAGCGACTCAATTCAAGGAGTTTTACCGAGGTGGAGCTAATATCGATCCCTAGAAGGGTATTGGCCTTCTTACTGAAGAGTTCGAACACAAACCGATTCCCTATGAGTTTCCGCCACTTACGGATTGTTTAGCGCCCAACGCCTTTGCAACCTGCCCGAACAGTAGCGCAAATAACGCTCGGACACGAAAAATGCTTATAATGCCCAGCGTTTTTTTCGTAAAGCCAAGCTTCAAGGCATGCCTATTTTTTTGATGCTTTCGCTTAACCCATTCTTTTATCTGGAAATCCAAAAGCCTTGATACGCCTGCTGAAGTTTTTCTGGTGGTCATTCGTCGCGGTATTTTGCGGGCTCTTGCTCGTTCTGAGCGGCGCCTACCTCTACCTGACCCCTGGCCTGCCATCCGTTGACGCGCTGCGCAGTATTCAGCTACAGATCCCACTTCGGGTCTATAGCAGTGATGGCAAATTGATCGCCGAATTTGGTGAAATGCGCCGCTCACCGATCCGCTTTGCCGATATTCCGCCCAATTTCATCAACGCCTTGCTGTCAGCAGAAGATGACAACTTCGCCAATCACTACGGCGTAGACCCCAGCAGCCTGATGCGCGCAGCTTCGCAACTGGTAAAAAGCGGCCATATTCAATCCGGCGGCAGCACCATCACTATGCAAGTCGCGAAAAACTTCTTTTTGACGAGTGAACGAAGTTTTTCACGTAAATCCAATGAAATCCTCTTGGCCTTGCAAATTGAGCGCCAACTGACCAAGGACGAAATCCTTGAGTTGTACGTTAACAAAATTTATTTAGGCAACCGTGCGTACGGTATCGAAGCGGCCTCGCAGGTGTACTACGGCAAATCGATTCGTGATGCGAGCATCGCGCAGATGGCGATGATCGCCGGGCTGCCGAAAGCACCGTCACGCTTCAACCCGCTGGCCAACCCGGTACGCGCCAAAGAACGCCGCGACTGGATTCTGGGCCGCATGTTCAAGCTGGGCAAAATCGACCAGAACGCCTACCAGACGGCCTTGGCTGAACCGATCAACGCCAGCTACCACGTACCTACTCCAGAGGTGAACGCTCCGTACATCGCTGAAATGGCCCGCGCCGAGATGGTCGGTCGTTATGGCAGCGAAGCGTATACAGAAGGATTCCGCGTCACCACGACGGTGCCGAGCAATTTGCAGGAAGACGCCAACACCGCGGTTCAGGAAGGCTTGATCGCTTATGACCAGCGACACGGCTACCGTGGCCCGGAAACACGTCTGGCTGGCAAGACCCGAGAAGCCTGGACCCAGGAACTGATCAAACAACGCCCAATCAGCGGACTAGAGCCTGCCATCGTCACTCAGGTTGATAAAGCCGGTTTGCACGTGCTGACCCGCAACGGCGAAAAAGAAGAAATCGTCGCGTGGGACACCATGAAATGGGCTCGCCCTTTCCTGAACACCAACAGCTTGGGCAAAGTGCCAACGCAACCGTCAGAAGTTGCACAAGTAGGCGATTTGATTCGGGTGCAGCGTCAATCCAATGACTCTCTGAAGTTCAGCCAGATCCCCCAAGTGCAAAGCGCGCTGGTATCTCTTGACCCGCAGAACGGTGCAATTCGTGCGCTGGTTGGTGGTTTCGCCTTCGAGCAAAGCAACTACAACCGTGCGTTGCAGGCCAAGCGCCAGCCAGGCTCCAGCTTCAAGCCATTCATCTACAGCGCTGCACTGGACAATGGCTTTACCGCTTCGAGCCTGGTCAACGACGCACCGATCGTGTTCGTCGACGAGTACCTCGACAAGATCTGGCGTCCGAAGAATGACACCAACACGTTCCTCGGTCCCATCCGCTTGCGCGAAGCGCTGTATAAGTCTCGCAACCTGGTGTCGATCCGTGTGCTGCAAAGCCTGGGCGTCGAGAACGCGATCAACTACATCACACGCTTCGGTTTTAACAAGCAGGACTTGCCGCGCAACTTGTCATTGGCATTGGGTACTGCAACGCTGACGCCGATGGAAATTGCCACGGGCTGGAGCACCTTCGCCAACGGTGGCTATAAAGTTGCCCCGTACCTGATCCAGCGCATCGAGAACCGCGACGGTGGGACATTGTTCCAGGCTAATCCGCCGAGCGTTCCAGCCAATCCAATCGGCGATGTCAAAGTCCCGGAAAACACGGCCACCTTTGCCGTCACTGACAGCCCAAGCGTCGCACCTGCACCTGCACCTGCGTCTACCACTACACCTGCGCCGACCGACCCTCAAGTTCCTGCCGTTGCCGAACGCATTGTCGATGGCCGCACCACCTACATTCTTAACAGCATGCTGCAAGACGTAATCAAGAAAGGCACAGGCCGTAGGGCCCTGGCGATGAATCGTCCGGACATTGCGGGCAAGACCGGGACAACCAACGACTCGAAAGATGCGTGGTTCACGGGCTATAACGCTGACTACATCACCACTGTCTGGACTGGCTTCGATCAACCCGAGAGCTTGGGTCGTCAGGAGTTTGGCGGGACGGTAGCATTGCCAATCTGGATGAATTACATGGGTGCGGCGCTGAAAAACAAACCGCCTCATACTCAGGCTGAACCGGAAGGCATTCTTAGCTTGCGAGTCGACCCGATCAGTGGCCGCGCTGCGTCACCGGGCACCCCGAACGCCTACTTCGAATTGTTCAAAAGCGAAGACACACCGCCAAGCGTGAATGAAGTCGGCGGCAGCGGCACAGGGCCAAACAGTCCACTGCCAGCAGACGAGTCAGCGCCGATAGACTTGTTCTAGAGGGGCAGATTCGAGCGGTAAGCTTCAAGCTGCAAGAAATGATTGGGGATAACCACACATTCCCTGTGGGACCGAACTTGTTCGGGAAGCCAACGCCGCGGTATGACTGACATACCGCGCTGCTTTCTTCGCGAACAAGTTCGCTCCCACCGGATAGGTGTCTGCCGCATAATCGGGGTCGATATTTATCTCCGTAGATACCAACTTGAAGCTAAAAAAAAACCTCCATCGCTGGAGGTTTTTTTGTTTCTCGATCAGGACTTAACCGTTGAAAACGTCATCGACGCTTTTCAGCGGGTAGTTCTTTGGATACGGCAGCGTGGCGACACCGGTCTCGATGGCGGCTTTGGCCACGGCATCGGAGATCACACCCAGCAGGCGTGCATCCATTGGTTTCGGGATGATGTATTCACGACCGAATTCCAGCTTGATGCCACCGTAGGCGTCGCAGACTTCTTGAGGAACCGGCAGTTTGGCCAGTTCACGCAAGGCGTTTGCCGCAGCGATCTTCATTTCTTCGTTGATGCGTTTGGCGCGAACGTCCAATGCACCGCGGAAGATGAACGGGAAGCCCAACACGTTGTTGACCTGGTTCGGGTAGTCCGAACGGCCGGTAGCCATGATCACGTCATCACGAGTAGCGTGAGCCAACTCAGGGGAGATTTCCGGGTCCGGGTTCGAGCAGGCAAACACGATCGGATTGGCCGCCATCAACTTCAGGTTTTCAGCGCTCAGCAGGTTCGGACCCGACAGGCCGACGAACACGTCTGCGCCATGCAGCGCGTCAGTCAGTGTGCGTTTATCAGTGGCGTGAGCAAAGACTGCTTTGTACTGGTTCAGGTCAGTACGACCCGAGTGAATCACACCAGTACGGTCAACCATGAATACGTTTTCGATTTTCGCGCCCATGCTCACCAGCAACTTCATGCAGGAGATGGCCGCAGCACCAGCGCCCAGGCAAACGATTTTCGCGCTTTCCAGGGATTTGCCGACGATTTCCAGAGCGTTGATCATACCGGCCGCGGTGACGATAGCCGTGCCGTGCTGGTCATCGTGGAACACC
>NZ_JAMFRV010000146.1 GCF_026224925.1 Pseudomonas sp.
ATGAGCTTCAGCCCCCCCGACGAAAAACTCGGTGTGCACATGGCCGATTGGAAGGGTGAGCACAAGGTGTTCGATGCGACGCTCAACCTTAAGCGCCAAGAACTCAGCCGCGCTGGCCTGCACCGTTATTTGCTGCAGTACCCATGGATGACCGCCAAGACCTGCTTGGCCATCTATTGGCAAGCCTTGCGTTTGCTGATCAAACGCGTACCGATTTTCTCCCATCAGGCCGCAGACGCCGCCTTCCGTATTGCCGCCACGCAGCCTAAGGATTCTCGCCATGAAAAGCAGTAGTGTTACGGCCAGCTTCAGCACCAACAGCCTGACCGCGAATATTCTGCGGCGCGGTGTGCTTCGCCAACTTGCCCGCCTGCAGCGCGGGCAACTGGTGGTCACCGAGGGCGAGGAGCGACACGTATTCGGTGCAGCCGGTGGGGTGTTGCAAGGGCAAATCGATGTTGTCGATGCTGCGACCTGGGGCATGGTTGCCAGCAACGGCTCAATCGGTGCGGGCGAAGCGTTTATCCACGGCTATTGGACCAGCCCGGACCTCACCGCGGTGATCCGAGTATTGGTCAGCAACCTGGAAGTGCTCGATGCCATGGAGGGCGGATTGGCGAAATTGAGCCGCCCCTTCATTCACGGTTTGCACTGGCTCAATCGCAACACGCGCAAAGGCTCACAGAAAAACATCGCCGCGCATTACGACCTCGGCAATGGCCTGTTCGAGCAGTTTCTTGATCCCACCATGATGTATTCCGCCGCACAGTTCCTGAGCGCGGACGATACGCTGGAACAGGCACAGCTGAATAAGCTGGAGCGCATTTGTCAGAAACTGGCCCTTAATCCGACTGACCACTTACTGGAAATCGGCACCGGCTGGGGCAGCATGGCAATCTATGCGGCGCAGCATTATGGTTGCCGGGTGACGACGACCACCCTGTCCAAAGAGCAATTCGCCTACACCGAGCAACGAATAAAACAGTTGGGGCTGCAAGACCAAATAACCTTGCTGCTGGAAGATTACCGCGACCTCACCGGCGAGTACGACAAGTTGGTGTCGATCGAAATGATTGAAGCGGTAGGCCATCGCTTTTTGCCGACCTATTTCAAACAGTGCGCGCATTTACTGAAAAGCAACGGCCTGATGTTGCTACAGGCCATCACCATTCGCGAACAGCGTTATGAGCAGGCAAAAAACACTGTCGACTTTATTCAGCGCTACATCTTCCCGGGCGGTGCACTGCCTTCCGTGCAGCGGATGCTGGATGTCGTAGGCAAAGATACCGACATGAACCTGTTGCACATGGAAGACTTCGGCCTGCACTACGCCCGCACGCTACGCCTGTGGCATGACAACTTCCGCCACGCCCATGGCTATCTGATGGAGCTGGGTTATGACGACTACTTTTTGCGGCTGTGGGAGTTTTACCTGTGCTACTGCGAGGGCGGCTTCCTCGAACGCACCATCGGCACCGCGCAATTGCTGCTAGCCAAGCCCGACGCAATGTCCCAGCCTTTGCTCGGCCGTTTCGATGCCTAAACAGCTGATCAATGCCCTGCTGTTTCAGATCGGTTGGTTCGCTTGCGTCTTGGGTGGGAATAGTTTTTGGCTGCTGATCGCAGTAGGCGTGTTGGCGATTCATCTGCTGTGGATCAGCTCGTGGCAGGCAGAAGGCCTGCTGCTGATCAGCGTAGCGTTGATCGGCACCACGGTGGATAGCCTGCTGCTGAACTGCGGGGTATTTAGTTTTGACGCCGGCGGCCCCCTGATTCCGTTGTGGCTGGTGATGTTGTGGGCAGTGCTGGCGACAACACTCAATCACTGCCTGGACTGGACCGCCAAGCCATGGTGGCGCGCCAGTGTGCTAGGTGCCGTTGGCGGCCCGATGTCGTATTACGCGGGATCAAAGATGGCCGGTGTACACCTGCCGCTAGGGCTTTGGCCAAGCATGGTGCTGTTAGGCGTTGTATGGGCCGGGTTGTTTACGCTGTTGCAGGGGTTGGCGAAGAGGGTGTGAAAAGCGATCACGGTTTTTCTGGGGGAGTGAATTCATTCACGAATGCCACGCCTCGGTGTATCTGGCATAACCGAGTAGCCTGCTTCCCGAATGAATTCGGTCCCACTGAAGGCGGACCGTGGTGTTTTGTCGCTGCACCCACACGAGCACCCCGCAACGGCATACACTGCGCGTCTATGACGACCACCAACATCCCACTGACTCAAATACCCGCAGAACCGGCCATTACGTGTTCGACCTGTGCGGCCTGCTGTTGCCAACTGGAAGTGATGCTGATCACCGACACGGGCGTGCCTGAACGCTACATCGATACTGACGATTGGGGTGGCGAGGTCATGTTGCGTCTGGATGACGGCTGGTGTGCGGCTCTGGATCGCAACACGATGATGTGCACGATCTATGAAAAACGTCCGCTGATTTGCCGCGAGTTCGAGACCGGCGCAGACGATTGCTTGAACGAACGCCGCGGCATAGCCACGGCGTATCGATAGCTTAGAACGGCACGGTGTAATGCAGCGCGTAGCTTTCTACACCGGCGTTAGGTTCTTTGATTCCACCGTTGGAGTAATGCATCGCGCGAATGCCGACTTCTTGTCCATTGTTGAATCGCAAACCGAACCCTACCCTGTCTTCAAACAGGAAAGCGGTGCTCAGATTCTGAGATTCTACGCGGGTACTTGAAAACAACGCCACGCCGATACCCGCTTCTAGGTAGGGCTTGATGCTCGCCGAGCCGAACTCGTAAACGAATACGGGAGAGAACGACAGGCTGTTATTTCCCGAAGTCTTGTCTCCGGACCAATAGGTGTAAGCGCCGTTCCAGTAACCGGTCAAACGTCCGACGTCGGTCTGGAACCAACTTTTGTCCCAATCAAACTGCACGCCCAAGCGGTAAGTCTGCGTCGACTCCCCTGTTTCCCCTACCGACAACTCAAGACCTGCGGCCTGAGCAATAACGCTTTGCCCCATTAATGCGGCCGCAATCGCAGCCAAACAAAATAGTCGTTTCATCAGAAACACCTTATCTGCACAACGTTTCAGGAATTTTTTAGCTCACCGACTTTTATAGAAATCCCCGGCCGGGCAATAGTTCCGACTGCTTCCCCTGCCGCGCTGACACAATTTTCACACTGTGAAGAATCGCACATTGCCAGTTTTATTCCATAGCAACGGTAATATGTTTCTAAATAATTCTGGAGGGCCGCTGGTCCAGAACTGTGATTCCAAAGCAGGCCCGCGTGCCAGTAACTGATGTTGGCTCAGTAAACGCTGGAGTTGGCGGGCAACCGCGCCGCCGGTGTCGATCAAACTGATCGAATCCGGGATCATTTCGCGCAGCAACGGTTTGAGGAACGGGTAGTGCGTACAACCCAGAATAATAGTGTCGCAGCCTGCGACCAGCAGAGGTTCGACGTAACCGCGCAGCAGGTTTCGAATGGCTGGACTGACCAGATCACCCGTCTCTATTAGCTCGACCAGACCCGGACACGGCTGAGTGATCACTTGTACATCAATGGCAAACCGATCGAGTAACGCGGCGAACTTGGCGCTTTGTAGCGTGCCAGTGGTGGCCAACACACCGACCACACCGCTGCGAGTCGCGGCCGCTGCAGGTTTAACGGCGGGCTCCATGCCGACGATGGGCCAGTTTGGATAGCGTTCGCGCAGGTCAGCGACGCCAGCCACGGTTGCGGTATTGCACGCCAACACCAGGGCCTTCGCGCCTTGGGCATGAAAAAACTCAGCAATCACAGCACAGCGCTGGCGAATGAATTCCGGTGTTTTTTCTCCATACGGAATATGGCCGCAATCAGCCACGTATAGCAGTGACTCGTTGGGCAGCAACCTGTGGATTTCGCCTAGGACTGATAAACCACCCACGCCAGAATCGAATACTCCAATGGGCGCTTCGCTGGTTTTAGTCATGCGTCGCGCCACAAACGCTGCAACCGGGGTCGCGCTTGACCCGCAGTTCACGGAAGCGACTGGTCAGCGCGTCGACCAACAACAAACGCCCAACCATGGGTTCGCCAAAGCCGGCCAGCAGCTTCAGTGCTTCCAACGCCTGCAGGCTACCGACCAACCCCACCAAGGGGCCAATGACACCCGCTTCGCTGCAGGTGAGTTCAGTTTCGTTACCGTGGCCGTATAGGCAGTGATAACACGGGCTGTCAGCGCGCCGTGGATCAAACACCGACAATTGCCCTTCCAGGCGAATCGCCGCGCCGCTGACTAACGGTTTGAGTGCTGCCACACAGGCCGCATTGACCGCTTCACGGGTACCAAAATTGTCGGAGCAATCGAGCACCAGGTCCACGGCATCGATCGCTGCCGCCAAACTGTCAGCATCCAACGCACTGCGATGGGCGATCAGTTTCACTTCGGGATTGATTGCGCTCAGGCGCTCGATGGCAGAATCGACTTTGCTCTTCCCGACGCTGTGGCTGTCGTGAATGATCTGTCGTTGCAGATTGGTCACGTCCACCGTGTCGAAGTCGGCCAGATGCAATTCACCCACCCCGGCCGCCGCCAGGTCAAGGCGACCGGCGACCCTAGACCGCCGAGGCCGACGATCAGTGCACGACTGGCTTTGAGGCGTAACTGGCCCTCGATATCGACGTGTTGTAACAGAATCTGCCGGCTGTAACGCAACAGTTCTGAGTCAGTCAGCATGGCGACGCCCGAGGGTAATGCGTTCGTGACCGCCCAGGTCCATGCGGCTTTGTACGCGCTCGAACCCTTGACTGGCCATCAAATCACGCACGGCCGCGGCTTGATCGTAACCATGTTCAAGCAACAACCAGCCGTTCACTTCGAGGTATTGCGCAGCCTGCGCGATGATTGTACGTATGTCATCCAGGCCATCGATGCCCGCTACCAAGGCGCTACTCGGTTCGAAACGCACATCACCTTCCACCAGATGCGGATCGGCAGACGCTATATAGGGCGGATTGCTGATTATCAGGTCGAAACGTCGTCCTTCCAGCGCGCTAAACCAATGGCTGTTCAGCACCGTGGCGTTGTCCAAGTGCAGCCGATGACGATTGCGTTCGGCCAGGGCGACAGCCTCAGGCACGCGGTCCACGGCCGTCACTTCCCAGAAGGAGCGCTCATTGGCCAATGCCAAGGCAATTGCGCCAGTACCCGTACCCAGGTCGAGCACTGTGACCGGTGCTTGGGATGGCGTTGCTGCATGAAGTTCAAGCGCTGCCTCTACCAATAGTTCGGTGTCGGGGCGCGGGATCAGTGTGTGTGGAGCGACCTCAAGATCGAGTTTCCAGAAGCCTTGCTGGCCCAGAATATAGGCCACGGGCTCACCGGATCGGCGACGCTCAAGGTAGGACGCGAACATCAGCGCCGCTTCGGTGCTGACGATTCGTTCGGGCCAGGTATGCAGGAAGCTCCGGGGCTTACCCAGTGCGGCAGCGAGTAACAACTCTACGTCCAGACGCGCAGTCGGCGAATCTGGAAGCTCGGCGCCTCTTAACAAGCTGGCAATAATTGTCATTTATTCACCCAATGCCGCAAGTTGGTCTGCCTGATACTCAGCTAAAAGTGGCTCTATCACTGCATCGACCCCGCCAGCCAAAACTTCATCAAGGGAATACAGCGTTAAGTTGACCCGATGATCCGTCACCCGTCCCTGAGGGAAGTTATAGGTACGAATTCGCTCGGACCGGTCGCCAGAACCTACCAATAGCTTACGCTCACTGGCGATCGCATTGGCGGCTGCGCTGGTTTGTTGATCGTTGAGTTTCGCTGACAACCACGACATCGCCCTAGCACGGTTCTTGTGCTGGGAGCGCTCTTCCTGGCACTCAACCACAATACCCGTTGGCAGGTGAGTGATACGCACCGCCGAATCGGTTTTGTTGACGTGCTGTCCACCAGCGCCCGAGGACTTGTAGGTATCTACGCGCAAATCCGACGAATTGATCTCGATAACTTGCTGTTCGTCTGGCTCAGGCAATACAGCCACGGTGCAGGCAGACGTGTGGATACGGCCTTGGGATTCGGTCTCTGGAACCCGCTGAACCCGATGCGCGCCGGATTCGAATTTCAGTTTGCCATAGACGTTCTCGCCTTCAACGCGAGCAATAACTTCCTTGAAGCCGCCATGCTCGCCGATGTTTTCCGAGAGAATTTCCACCCGCCAGCCGCGACGCTCGGCGTAACGCGAATACATGCGAAATAGATCACCCGAAAATATCGCCGCTTCGTCACCACCGGTGCCGGCGCGAATTTCCAGGAACACGTTGCGCCCATCGTTTGGATCCTTGGGCAGCAGCATGCGTTGCAACTGGCCTTCGAGCTCGATTAACTGGGCCTTGGCCTCGCGCACTTCCTCACCGGCCATTTCCCGCATGTCCGGGTCGCTGTCCTTGAGCAGCGCCTGCGCGCCTTCGAGGTCGCCCAGCACTTTGAGCAGCAGGTTATAGGTCACGACAATCGGTTCAACTTCGGCGTACTCCCGGGAATACGCGCGGAACTTGTTTTGCTCGGAAATGACTTCGGCATCGCCCAGCAGTGCGGTCAATTCCTCGTAGCGGTCATTGAGGATGTCCAGCTTATTGAGCAGTGAAGCTTTCATTGCGGGGGTTTATCCGTCGAGCCCTCTCCGAGGGCAAAAAGTTCCTGGGCCATGGCCAGCGCATCAAGGCGGCCTTCAGCTGTCAGCTTTTTCAACTGCACGCTTGGAGCATGCATCAGTTTGTTGGTCAGGCCACGCGCCAATTGCATCAATACGTCTTCGGCGCTGCTGCCATTGGCCAACATGCGCTGGGCTTTAAGTAATTCGTCGTCACGCAAGCGCTCACTTTGCTGGCGGTAGGCCTTGAGCACATCCACCGCAGCCAGTTCACGCAGGCGCAGCATAAAGTCGTTCGCGCCAATGTTCACCAGTTCTTCAGCCGCTTGGGCAGCGCCTTGGCGACTTTTGAGGTTTTCAGCGACCACTTCGTGCAGGTCATCGACGCTATACAGATAAACGTCGTCCAACTCGCCAACTTCCGGTTCGATATCCCGAGGAACGGCAATATCGACCATGAAAATTGGTTTGTGCTTGCGCAGCTTCAAAGCGCTTTCCACGGCGCCCTTGCCCAAAATCGGCAGTTGACTGGCGGTGGAGCTGATCACGATGTCGCTGTTAACCAGTTCAGCTGGAATGTCCGAGAGCAGTACCGCGTGGGCGCCAAACTCAGCGGCCAGGATGCTGGCGCGCTCCAGCGTTCGGTTGGCGACCACAATACGCTTGACGCCCAGCTCATGCAGATGCCGGGCGACTAAAGTGATGGTCTCGCCGGCACCGATCAGCAAGGCCTGACTGCGCTGCAAGTCGCTGAAAATTTGTTTCGCCAGGCTAACGGCGGCAAACGCTACCGATACCGGGTTTTCACCAATGGCCGTGTCAGTGCGCACCTGCTTGGCGGCATTGAACGTGGCCTGGAACAGCCGACCGAGCAATGGCCCGACCGTCCCCGCTTCCCGGGCAACGGCGTACGCCGACTTCATTTGGCCGAGAATTTGCGGTTCGCCCAGCACTAGCGAATCAAGCCCCGAGGCAACTCGCATCATGTGACGAACTGCCGCATCATCCTCGTGCACATAAGCGCTGGCGCGCAGCTCTTCCAGGCTCAAATGATGATAATCGGCCAGCCAGCGCAGTATTGAGTCGGCGGCGATATGGTCGTGTTCTATGTACAGCTCACTGCGGTTGCAGGTTGAGAGGATCGCAGCTTCGCGGCTGTCGGTTAGACGGCAGAGTTGCTGTAAGGCCTCAACCAGCAGCTCAGGCGTAAATGCCACGCGCTCGCGGACATCGACTGAAGCAGTCTTATGGTTAA
>NZ_JAMFRV010000147.1 GCF_026224925.1 Pseudomonas sp.
CATTGGTAATCGGCGAACAGTGGGGCAAGCAGCTTGAGTACGCCTGCTGAATGGGTAGCCGGGAGTTCATACTGGGCGAGAATACCCTGGAGCAAATGGTCGGCAATCTCAGGTAGATCGGAGCGCCGTTCCCGCAGCGAAGGTATTGCGATGTGCAGTACGTTAAGGCGGAAAAAAAGATCAGCGCGAAACAGTCCTTGAGCAACCAGAGCACGTAAGTCGCGATGGGTGGCCGCGATCACGCGCACGTCGACCGGTATGGCTCGGCCAGCCCCCAGCTTCATGACCTGACGTTCTTGCAGCACTCTCAATAACCGGCTTTGTAGCGCGGCTGGCATCTCACCAATTTCATCCAGCAGAATAGTGCCGGTATGTGCCATCTCGAACAGCCCTTGCTTACCTCCACGTCGCGCGCCTGTAAACGCACCCTCCTCATGGCCAAACAGCTCGCTTTCGATTAAACCTTCCGGCAACGCAGCGCAGTTAAAGGCCAGGAACGGATTGCCACTGCGTTTGCTGGCGCGATGAATGCCTTGAGCAACAAGCTCCTTACCGGTTCCGCTTTCACCGGTCAGCAACACCGTTGCGTCATGAGAGGCACTGGTCATTGCCTGGCGTCTAGTCTTCTGCATTTCAGGCGAGCTGCCGATCAGATCGCCCAATTGGTGTTGCGCCAGTAAATGCTTGGGGCGTTGTGTGGTGCGTAAGGTTCGGTCAATACGTTGGGCAACAAGCGCGTCCTGGACGCTGACCACTGTTCCGGTACGCATACCGTGCTCGCTGATCGGCATGCAATCAAAACTCAGGGTTCGCCCGTCCAAGTGCTCGATACGCTCGACGATCGCTTGATCGTTGGCAATGGACTCACGCAGCAACGTACCGATTCGCGCGGTCAGTTGGCTGCTGACATCCCCTTGGGACTCCAGCCCCAGTAATGCCCGCATGGCAGGGTTAACCGCTTCAAGCCGGCCGCCTTCATCAAAAGCCGCAACCCCGTCGCGCAGGTGCGCCACGATGGTGTTAATCCGTGCACGTTTAGATTCTTTTTCTCGACTGACCCGTGCCAATTCCAGGGAGCGCTCAAAGGCCTCCTCAACGGCGCCAAGCGAGTACAGAAAAACACTACCCACACTGGCCTGTTCAGCGAAATCGCAGGCCATGCCTGGCCCAATAATAGTGGCGCAGCCTTCGTCCACTAAAGCCTCGACCTGATGTTGAACCTCATCGACCGAACGGTAAGCACGTTGAAGAATTTCGAAATTCAGCCACGGACGCAATAGTCCTAATTCCGCCGACACTGATTCGTGCAGGACCAGACCGATGCGTTTATGGGGTCTACGTTCGGCGGCTTCTGAAATTGCGCGAATTACGTCGAAACCGTTGACCTTGACCATCACTACCGGCACTGCCAAGCGGTCGCGCAGGTAAGCACCGTTAGAGCCGGCTGCGAGCACAACATCAATCGCCCCCACCTCAATCAGTGGTTCAAGCAACTGAATGGCGTCGTCGTAACCTTCACGGACAGGAAACAACTGAGCCCGATCGCTATAGCGCGGGGCGAGGCTTTCGCAAAGGTTGCGTAAACGGCTGATGCTCACAATGGCAACGCCAGGGCGTCGCTGATTAACCGCGACTTTCTGATAACTGAACGTCTCCAAGGACACCTCCTACAAATGTTGCATTATGTTTCACGCAACACATAGCTGAAACACTGAAACGTCTTTTATTTTGAATAAACAATCTAACTATATGTTTTATATAGCTATTTATTATTAGTGTGGATTGGCGCGGAAACTGCAATTCAGTCGATACCTGCACATAACTGGAGATTCGAAACATGTCCCTTACGTCTGCTGAGCGCCGTGCCGCCTTCCGCATTCATGTTGAACAACGCCAAGGGTTGCTGGTGCCAGGTGCGTTTAACGCCTTAAGCGCTCGCGTCGCTGCGGATATCGGTTATCGCGCGCTGTACCTGACGGGCGCTGGCATCACCAATATGTTTCTTGGCCTGCCTGACCTGGGGTTTATAGGCCTACATGAAATGGCCGAGCACACAGCTCGAATCCGCGATGCCGTAGACTTGCCGCTAATCGTCGATGCTGACACGGGCTACGGTAATGCGCTGAATGTGCGGCATGCGATTCGTACCCTGGAGCGGGCAGGCGCCGATGCGATTCAGTTGGAAGATCAAGTGAGCCCCAAAAAATGCGGGCATTTCAATGGCAAAGCAGTGATTTCAACCAGCGAGATGGTCGGGAAAATACAGGCCGCTGTCGATGCTCGGGAAGATCCTAACTTGCTGATTGTGGCTCGAACGGATGCCTGTGCAGTTGACGGTTTCGACGCAGCCATCGAACGCGCCCATCGTTATGCGCAAGCCGGTGCAGATGTTCTGTTCATCGAGGCGGTGGAAACCACCGACGAAATTCAACGCCTGCCGTCTCTGTTTTCCAAGCCGCAGTTAATGAACGTGGTTATCGGAGGCAAAACGCCAATCCTGTCACAGTTGCGTTTGGCCGAACTTGGTTTCGGCATTGTTCTGTATGCCAACGCACCGCTGCAAAGTGCAGTTCGCGGGATGCAGCAAGCGTTGAACCTTCTGCTGGTCGACGGCAAACTCGACGAGAACCCTGAACTGGTGGTGCCGTTCGCCGAACGTCAGCGCCTAGTGAACAAGCCGTTTTATGACCGCCTCGACAGCCAGTACGCCGCCGGCGAGGATTGATCGGGCCAAAAAAAACGATACGTGAGGCTTAAGAGCGTGTCCGCGTTCAATTCCCAGCGCACGCATCATAAAAATAAAAAGGAGACGGCATTTGAATATTCCACCAATAACACCTGCTTCTACCGATACCTTGTCGAAGCCTGCTCAACCGCCCCTGCGCTCCATCGCCGGTGGTTTGGCGGGGAACCTGATCGAATGGTATGACTTTCTCGCCTACAGCATTTTTTCCATCTATTTCGCTAAATCATTCTTCCCTAGCGACAACCCGACCGTGCAGCTAATGAATGCAGCTGCCATTGCTGCGGTGGGTTATGTAGCCCGTCCACTGGGGGCATGGTTGGTGGGTATGTACGCGGATCGGCGCGGCCGAAAAGCGGCGCTGACCGGGTCGGTCACGGTGATGTGCATCGGCTCGTTGATGATCGCCATCACGCCGGGGTACGCGACCATTGGTGCCTTTGCACCTGCGATTCTGATCTTTGCACGTCTGCTGCAAGGTTTGAGTATGGGAGGCGAATATGGCACTAGCGCAACCTACCTGAGTGAAATTGCGCCACCAAATCGCCGGGGGTTTTTCTTGGGTTTTTTGCAAGTCAGCGTAGTGGGCGGTCAATTACTGGCGTTGGGTCTGCTGATGGTGATGCAGCACGTGTTGTTCACCTCCGAGCAGATCGATCA
>NZ_JAMFRV010000148.1 GCF_026224925.1 Pseudomonas sp.
CCGACCGGTTTCCGTATTTAATCTTGAGAATTATTTCTGCAAAATTTCTCATTTATGCAGCAATTAATGAGAAATCCCGCTCACTGCTCCCCCAGTTCTGCACTTTTCGAACGAGGGCGAATTCGGGCTTGCTGGAGATCTGCGATCCAGGCGTAGCCAGGGTTCTAAAGCAGGCCACGAGGCGCTTCCAGTCGCGTCTATCCGCAGTGCTGAGTAGTCGCTCCGCCCAATAGCTAGGTTGGGTGGCCACCATGAAAACCCCAGCCAGAACCGGAATTCGGATACTCATGGTCAGTAATAGGGTGGCGGGCCGGTGAAAATCTGGATGGTGGTTATGCTGAGCAACGCAAGAACCGCAATCCGACGCACCAAGAACCCGAAAGTCTCGGCCCGCAGCCTCATCTACGTTGGTCTCAGGGGCGTTGGTAAAACTGTCCTTCTAAATGAAATCCAGCATTACGCAGACAGCCAAAACTGTATCACCGACCTTATCGAGGCCAGTTGTCGCCTAGCTGCTAATTATGAGACTGGTAAAACTTCCATCAAGATTTTATACGTTAATTTGAGACTGGACCCGCCGCAGTCTCAAATTAACGTTATTTCTGAGACTGGGATTTGCCGTTCGCGCATGTTTCTTTTTTTTCGCTCGATTATGGACCGCCCGGTTCTCCTGCCAAACATTTAACAAATAACGAGCGCGGCGAGCGCCTTCAAATGTCTGCGCGCCGGCGGCAGCCAGCAGAAATAGTCGAGTTGAGAAACTGATGCTCGCCAGTCTCGGGCGGGGTCTATAAAGCGTCGCGTCAAGGTGGGTAAACTGCGAAAGGATATATTCAGGAAATAGAGATGAAAGCGTCTGCTCAGGGTGTTGCTGTTGCGTACCACCGTCTCGCGAAGCACGGGAAACAATCCGCCTGATTTTTTCATCAAGGATAGCGGATGCTCTATCGGCCGAATCCAGAATTGAGGTGTACCAATACCATTCAAGTTCCTGCCTAAATTGCTCTTCGCCACGTTGGGTTAAGATTCCACCGCAAAAACTGCAACGGATTCGCCAAGCTTCTGACCACTCTTTTATATTTACCGTTTCACCATACGCCTTCATCAATCGTGCCGAACATTTTGCACATTGAATTCGTAAACGATGTGGAGTGGTCACCTCATATAAATGAGCTCCAAGCCAACCGTGAGTCTTCGCTGCTACCTGCGTCTCGTTGACGCGCATCATCCACGCGATTGCAGCCGTGTCTTCGCGTGATAGCAACCCGTCAATCAAGGCGCCTTTCAGATGCGAGCAGTTCACCCACTTGAGCAGGTGATGGCGCTGGACTCCGTGCAACGCAGCCGTTCGATCGAGCCAAGATGAAAGAATTTCGCCGTCTACCTGGATAGCAGTTAGGGGCAAGCCGTTCACGCCGCCGCGGCTCTTGGCGCAAGGGGCAACTCTAAAACAGCGCGGCTATCGATTTTTTCTACTCCTGAAAGTATCGCTTCCTCGGCCAAATCCGCAACCACGCGAAAGACCCTGGCTGTCACCCCTTGTGTGATCTCGACCATGTGCCTTATTGCGAGAGCATTTAGCTCCGAGGGCAGCTGCAGTGGCATTGATCTGATCGCGCTCCCGATAAGTCCCTGGAACTCGGTGGTAGGGGTCCAAGCAGGTAGATGCAGCGACTCATATCGGCTCGCGAGCTGCTCATCTCCCAGCATTGCGTTTTCTGCTTCGTTCGTACCAGCACAGACAAGTGAAATTTGAAGCTCGCCGATCATCGTACGAAGCAATGCCATCAGAGCATCACGATCTGCTCCGCGGGAGGCCGTAAATACATTATGAATCTCATCCGCGATCAACATTTTTGTCCCGAGTTTAGGAATCAGCCGGTGGATACGGTCTTCCATAACGATTGTTGATGCCGAGGAGACGACCGGGACCCCAAGCACTGAAAGAATCTGGGCGTAGAAACGGCGAATGGTAGGCTGAGGTCGCATTACCATAGACAGAACCGGCGTTCGCTCGCAGTTACGATCAGGGTCCCAAACAGCGCTATGCTGACGACAAAACCGCTCAAGAAGCATTGTTTTTCCCATTCCAGGCCGGCCGACAATCAGGAGGCATGGCATTCGACTACGTGGTGGATAATCAAATAGCCGCTCAAGCTTTGATAGGACTTCCTTTGCCCTGGGATAGGTAACCCAGCGCTCTTCATGAATGGCACGGACGCGTGTCTCTACGTCGGCCGTGACCAAATCTGCAATCTCGGGAAATACGTGCTCAGCGGCGGCCGCCATGGAAGAACTCCGTATCAAAATAAGGAAGTGGTCCATCAACAAGTGTTTCGGACGTTTCGTGCGCTACCCGGTCTGTCATGCCGGTAGACGTATGTTCAGCGGTCTTATCGGAGGGCAAATGCTCACGTCTATGCTTTTTGAGACGTGCCCTCCTGCTTTGAGCTACGCTTTCATCCTCTATCGCTCTTTGTTCAAGGACGGCTTCGGCGATCGCGGTAACGTCATGATCCATGCGTCCGCGGGCCGACATCATTTTAAGACTTCTCTCGCGCTCCCATTTGCTCATCGGCGGCATTCCAAGCTGGCGCCACCGCGCCTCAGCGAAGTTACCTGGGCCGACTTCTACCCATACCCGGCTGATGTCACGCGGGTCATATTTTACCCGTAATTTTGCCTTCTTGATACCGCGGTGGCCCCGGAGTTGGGGTGACACATATTCGAACCCAAAAAGTTGCACGCCCGTCTTTTGAAGAATGCGCTCTTCAAATGGTAAGAAATCGATCAGAAAGCTTGTCCGGTCAACTGGAAGCTTCCAACGAATAGAAGTGGTGCTTTCGTTCCACATTGCGAGCGGTGAGCGGCTAATCGTTGAATGGACCTTGTTGTGATATTTGCCGACGATTTCGAGAGCGATCCAGCGCTCCAGTTGTCGCAGGGTCAACGCCGCATGTCGCTCTGGATCGTAATCCCTTTTGTCTGCGACCGAACTGCGCGTTGTGCCAGGAAGTAAATGTAGAGC
>NZ_JAMFRV010000149.1 GCF_026224925.1 Pseudomonas sp.
GACATATTGCGCCAAGTGCCGTCTCGGCCCTGGAAGTCATAAGTGGTCTTGCGCAGGACATACCAGTTATCCGACAGTATTTCGACCTGCTGGATGCGCACGCGGTCCTTGGTGGCAATGGCTGGTTTCATGCGTTCAGTCCTTATTCGTTTTTAGGTGCAGAGTTGGGGGCCGCGGACAGTAAGCAGGGTTCGGTCCGAAATGAAGGTCATGCACTGGCAACTCGGTGCCATCTTTGTCTGTGTCGTCGCACCGTGCTCACCAAGAGCTACTGAAATACCCTGATTTTGAAGAAGAAAATTACACGGGTTGCGGTTTGTACCCATTCCCTGCCAGTGGTGAAAGAACAGATCGAGTTTGGGTTGATCTGTCCTTGGTGATTGAGCGCCATGAAGGTGAACCTTATCTGTTGCGCGTCATTTTGACGGATGAAACTCCCAGTACATAAAAGTTCGAATCACATCTACCTGAAACCAGTTTTCCTGCTGCCACTTACACGGTGATTTGCCAAGGTGCTCTTACCGTCACTTTAGGACAGATCAAATGGCCATATATTCCAGTGCCAAAACCGGACCAAACCGACTTGCTCTCGCAGATTATTGATATCCGAATCCCTGACGCATTACGGTGGCCAAGTTGGAGCATCGATGTTCAACGACTTGAGCCGCGTGACTGGCGCTGCGGGACTGGGTGTCGGGTCCCTTGCCTACTTCCCTGCGATGGACGTTGTACGCCAAGCGCTGCCGATGCTGCTGGTGCTGGTGCTGGTGCTATTAAAAATGGCGTTGATCATCCGCATACCGTTGGTGCTGCCGTTCAGTACTTTTGATTTGAAGATAGTGATCACAGTCTCTATTGTTCAGTTCGCGATGATCTTTGTGGACTGTTGCCGCAACAGGCCTTTGGCGTCAGCGACATAGCTAGATGCTGTGGACATGGATTCTTCCTTGCCGAATTATGATGTTCTTCTACGTCCTTGGCCCCGGTTTTTAGGCCAGGGCTTGAGGTGCAACTGAGCGATTTTCCTCAGTGAACCCAGTCCTCGTAAGGCAGCCCCGAAACGCGGCTGAATTCACGCACATTGTTCGTGACCAACACACAGCCCGAAACAATCGCGTGACCGGCAATAGCGGTGTCATTCTCGCCAATGACCAAGCCTGCCTTGGTGAGTTCGAGCTTCACCTCGACCGTCGCGTCAACCGCGCTTTGATCCCACGGTAAGACCTCATCCAGACGTTTAACAAACTCATCAACAAGCGTTTTGTGCCCGGGCGATGCCTTCTTACCGATCTGCCCGTAACGCATTTCGGCGTAGGTAATCGCAGAAATTACGATCCGATTATTCCGCGCAACCTCCGCGACCAAGCGTTGCAAAACAGACTCTGGACGCTCGCGCATGATGAAAGAGCAAATGCAGGTATCAAGCATGTACGTGGTCACAGATTGAACCTGCCTTCATCTCTGATAACGCTCGGACGTTCTTGCAGAAAGTCCGCATCAGCCTTGGGCAATTCAGCCAGCGACGACCAGCTCGGGCGCACGGGGCGCAGAGTTATCGTGTCGCCGCTGCGCGTAATCTCCAACTCCCCGACACCCTCATACGCCATGTCAGTAGGAAAGCGAATTGCTTGATTCTTACCGTTCTTGAAAATTGAGACAGTGCGCATGATGCCAATCCTTGCATATGTAAGACATATGCAATATAGCAACACAAACACACATAGGCAAGACATATGACACATCAAAAAGCGATTGTAAATGCCCACCGGATCGTGGCTTGATCCACCGTCAGGTACGGTTTTGAGTGGTCTAGACATGAATTTGTAAGTGGGAGGTATCACATGCCTTTAGCCGTGGGCTCTATACTGTTGTGATTGTCATATTACGAAGCCGTCAGCTCAGGGTCGAAAGCTGCTTGCTCCGCTATTGCAGCGGAACATACACATCTGTTTGCCATTGATCCTGCGGTGTCTCGGGATAGACGCTCAGGTAATTGAAGAACAGCGGCTGGTCACGAAGTTCCTCTCCACTGGCAGGAAGCCAATCGCGGTAAATCGGATAGATCGTTTCGCCGATGTGATCCGGTGACCCCGCGTGTCGCACCACGACGTAGCGACCGGCAGGAATGACGATCTCGTGCACGCCGAACTCATTCGGCGCCACGGCCTCGTGAATCTCGCCGCAGATTGCGAAGCGGAATGCTTGTGGAGGTGTCGTATCGGGGTTGCTATAGGGAATGCCAAAGGTGCGACTCGATGCCACCGGCGACTGTCCGCTCTGCATACGCCACTCGATGAACGTGCGCACGCTCTCATTGACGAGCACGGCTGGTCCGCAGTGCTCAAGCGCTGCTACCTTAACTTCAGGGAAATCTACGATTCGTACTTGCATGATGATAGTCCTAGAAAAGTGAGGGATTGCGAATACCGCATTCCAGACCTGCCAGTTCGGTTCCTTCCTGAACGCACTTGGCGTCGTACCGAACGCCCGCCTGAACGCCCTGCAAAATGCCTCGGGACTTTCAAAGCCGGCACCGAGTGCGGCGTCCAGTACAGAGTGATCAGCGAGGGCGGCTAGGCGATGTGCCGCGCGTCTTAGTCGCATCAGTTGCACATAACGTGAGACAGGCACTCCAACGAACGCGGTGAATTGTCGATGGAAGTGAAACGCCGAAAAGTTCGCCACATGGCTCAACGTCTTCACCGACAGGTCACCTTCGAGATTGGCATCAATGTAGGCGAGTACGGCGTTGAAGCGTTTTGTGTAAGCGAAATTGGTCGGCATGTCAGACACTGGGAAAAGCTCCTGGAAGTACGGTCGGCAATAGAGTCGACTATAGCGGCGCGAACGCGCCTAGCCGCGCTTGCTCAAGGCACTTTTTGGGTTGGCCAATGCGACCTCCAGCAAAGCCAGCTCAGTGACGCGGATGCCGGTGGTGTGGGTGAGCCACAGCAGCATCACATCGCGCTCAGGTAGTCGACCAGTGACGGATGCAAATCGGATCAGGTGTTTGAATTGTCCAGGGCGTAGCGAAGTGGCACGGCAGGGAGTCATACGGGCTCTCTGTCAGGATTGCACGGGAAACGTGCTGGATCTTGGGGCCTCCTGACAAGGGTATCAGCAGGCCCCACCTGATGTTCACGGAAAGTCCGACGCCCGCTGTAAATCTAGGAAACAGACCTAATCAAGGCTGGTGCCAAGATATGTCGATCGAGCGGAGTATCTTTCCGCCACTTCATACCGTCGCCCTCCACCCATTCAGAAAGTATCTCTGGAGTTAGTTTTTTGCCATTTCTGAGTAGAACCATAACCTCAGCCATAGCAGCTATTTCTTCTTGTTTGTGGCCATCGTGTTGGCATTGTTAGATACGACCCTCAAGCGCAGGAAGCATCATTGATGCCCTTACTTGAATTTTTCGAGGCGCTGACAGCACTAGGTGCAGTGGCTCGCGTTTGAAAACACGCGGGCTCACATTCAGCGGCATTACTGGCTCACATTAACTGCGACGGGCTCATGCTATTTGCAATTACCCCGCAGGCCTGTTTTGTCTCATTAGGTTCTAGATGTTTGTTGTGGCGTGTCTCAAAAAAAGCATCCCGATCCTTGTACGGTGCAATTCAACTGGCAAGCTGCTTGATGCGCTCCGCCAAACGTGCGAATGCCTCGTTCGTGTAGTCCAACACCTTGGGGTCTACGCCCTACGCGCGTAGCGAGCTTTTGAAGTCGTTCAAATCGGACAGCCATTGCCGATGCAGTCTTCCCAGCTCGTTGAGGTCGGGTTGGACGACTTGCAGCTCGCTCGCATGAAGTGCCTGAACTCATCAAGGGGTTCTATGCCCAAACCCCAGAAAATTTTGTCGCCTACTCGATAGCTACAGATTCTGGGCGCGAAGCTGCATCTAGGTCCATTAAGCCTTGTCCATAAGCTTCGCTGTTGGCGAAGATACCGTTTCGATTAGCAGTGCTGAGCAGGCGATCTCGCAGTTGTTGCGGAGTCATTTCAGGGTAGCGACTTTGCAGCGCGGCCAAAGCACCGCTGACCAGCGCAGCAGCAGGGGACGTTCCGATGGTTGGCCCATAGCTGCCGTCTTTTTGCGTCGTCAGCAAGCCATCCCCGTGATCTCCTCCTGGCACCGCGATACACCAGCGCGCCGCGAGGCCACAGTAGTTGGATTTCTGAGTAATGGCGGTGCCGTCGCTCTTGAGGGCCATGACCGCGATCCAGCCTTTTTCCAGTTCCGGATAGAGACCTGGCAGACCCGGCTCGGCGAGGGGTTCACGCTTGACTTCATTGCCGGTCGAAAAGACGAGTACGGCACCGTCGGCCACTAGTTTTTTGGCACTTTCCAGAGACTCGCCCATCAAGTGTTCGTAAACAAACACCTCGTTGGTATTGGCCTCTATCGGGTTGGCCCATGAGTTGCTGAAAATGCGTGCGCCTTTGTCATAACCAAGTGTCCACGCCTGAGCGATTGCACTGTCAAAGTAGAAGGGTTCCTTGTCGTCACCAAAGCGCATGGGGATCAGTTGAGCATTAAAGGCGATGCCGTGCATGCCCTTGTCGTCCTTGCTGGCGGCGAGAATGCCGGCCATCTGAGTACCGTGACCTTTGATATCGACGGTACCAGGGAGATTGCGCACAAAGTCGTAGCCCGGATCGGCGACGCGGTCTTGAAACTCGGAGAGCATGTCGTTCATGCCTGAATCAATCAAGGCAACTTTGACGTTCTGGCCGGTGCCGCCACGCGCATAAAGCGTTGAGGCTTTGACGATTGGCAGGGCTTTTAGTGCGAAGTATTCGGTTGTTTCAAAGGCACTTATGTCGAGTTCCGAAGAGGCCGGTGCCCTTGGTGTGACGCAGCCCAGCAGGAGCATGGGCAGGACGAGCAGGGTAGTACATTGCAGCGCGCCAAACGATTTTTTACGCGCGTAGGTGAGCAGTGATTGAGGCATAATAGATAACCATTGAGTTAAATATCCATGGGTGGGTAATCCCCCCATTTTCAGTACTTTGGATAATTGATCCTCATTCATACCGGCAACCCGTTACTGTTTCAATTTTTGCTTGAGTCTACGTTGAGACAATTTATGACAAGACTACAATCCGGCTGGGAGGCAATCTGAGAGTGCATGATCTGTTGCTATGCTATCGATCTTCGCGGGTGTGCCACAAACGCAGCAGGTAAATGGTGGAATCTACTATTTCGTAGCGCATTTCATACTGGCCGGCCTGAATTCGCCGCACATCACGTGGCTGGTTGCAGTTAATGTGAGCCATAAATGTCGCTGAATGCGAGCCCACGTGTTTTCAAACGCGAGCCGTTACAGCTAGACAAGAACCTTTACAGATAATGCAGACGCCACCAACGCCCTCGCCTTCCCCTCATCAAACCCCTCCTCGACCAGATCCCGAGCCAACGCCCGCCTCCCTTCCAAAAGCCCCCAAAGCTGCTGATCAATACTGTCCTCAACCATCGGTATCTTCACAACCACCACCTGAATGATCCACCGGTCAGAGTAAGGATCATCAAGCTCAGCACCGCGTTTCATCTTGTTCATTATCCCGACGAAACCGCTTAAGCCGATGATGCCATTCTTCTCGTCGGACGCAGTTCGGCCATACCAGATCCGCGCGGCATGGTGGGTATGCAGGGTGAGGTCCATGGTGCTGGGAAGAGCACCGAGGTTTAGCTGGATAGGTTCTGCCACTTTAAACGTCCTGATTGGCTTGGATGCAATCAGTGTCGCCAAGGGGCAGAAAGGTTGTCAGCGCTCAAACTGGATCGGGTTGGTTCTTTTCGGAAATGGGGTATTGGGGGATGGTAATTCCAGTGGAATGATAGTCGCAGTTAGGCACCGCGATTCCCGTGGAGTAGACAATCGTGAAGCGCGGAAAACAGCGGCCAGGTGATACGTCGTAGGCCAAACGAGTTCAAGCCGGACTGATACCATCCCGCTCACTAAGCCGCATGATCAGCACCAGCAAAGTGGTCAATATGAAACAGCAA
>NZ_JAMFRV010000150.1 GCF_026224925.1 Pseudomonas sp.
CAGAACCCATCAGGGACAGCGAGCATGTCTCGCATAAAAGTCCGAATGTACGGGCGCAATCTTTATCTATAAACCGTTACTAGATGAAAGCTTGGCAAACAGGGGGCGTCCATGTACGTCCGGCCAACACCGCTTGCGCAATTAACGGCCTGCTCGCTAAGTGCTAAGATATGAGGCCCACGCTTCATCCGGAATACCCGCGTGGTGCATGGCGTCCGCCGAGCGCGTAGCCTCACATCGCTAGATGGGTAGAGTGGAGTGCCAATTGGTTCTAAACCTCGAAATCCGTAGCTACCAGACCGAGAACCCTCACCACCATCATGACTTTGCTCAGTTGGTATTGCCGGTTTGTGGCCGAATGGAGATCGACGTGGATGGCAGAGGCGGTTGTATAGACCCGTCACTCGCAGCCCTCGTCACTCCTGGCTCGGTACATTCACAGCTCACTCATTCAAATAGCCGTTTTTTGGTTTTGGACTGTGCGCCTGCGACGCTAGAAACCGTCCAATTGGAGCGCTTGGCCCAGCGCATATACCTACCTATCTCCACGGCTACCCGGCGACTCATCGAGTTTGCAGAGCTAATTGGTAACGAGCAGCTCTCTATTGCTGCCGTTCAACTGGTACCACTGCTTCTTTCGTCGCTCAGCTCCGAGGCCCTTCAGTCATCGTCCTCCATGGAACAGCTGGTCGCCCGGCTACGAGCACACCCTGGGGCAGACTGGAGCAACGAGGCAATGGCTCGTACAGCCAACATGAGCATGAGCCAGCTCCATCAACGTTTTCGGCAGCTCTTCGCAAAGCCCCCTCAAGCTTGGCTGACTCATTTGCGAATTGACGAGGCCCAACGATGGTTGCGTGGCACCTCGTTACCTATAGCTGACATCGCTTTGCGCACCGGCTTCTCCGATCAGGCGGCGCTTACCCGTGCCATGCAGCGGGTATGCAATACGACCCCGGCTGTTTATCGAAAAGCTCAAATACAGTCTCGGTAAAAAAATAAAAACTTATCGACAATATTGCCTTGGTAGCTCTCTTCAAACTTCACGCTTTGAGGTTCTGAGTGTTGATGAAATGTTTGCTGATCGATCACTGTTAAAAGGTGTCTGGTACGGTGTGTGTGCGGGTCTTTGCTGGGGCGTGATTTTCCTTGGCCCACAGCTAACCCCTGGGTTGAGCGGGTTACAATTCGCAGTCCTGCGCTTTCTATGCTACGGGGTGTTCTCAATCGCCCTGCTCATGCCGCGCTGGCGGCGTGTCCGCTCAAGCCTCACCATTGCCGACTGGATGTCACTTTTCTGGCTCAGCCTGATCGGAAACCTCCTTTACTACTCCCTTGTGGGAAGCGGTGTTCAACTCATTGGCATAGCTACAACGTCCCTGATAGTCGGGCTTATCCCGGTGCTCATTACATTGGCGGGTCGTAACGACGTAAACGCGGTTTCTCTACGAAAGCTTTTCCCATCGCTCTGCTGTGCTGTGGCAGGGGTGGTGATCATTAGCTCGCATGCACTAATCAATGGGAGTAACCGGTGTTCATCGGTTAGTAATATCGTTGGGATTTTGTGCGCGTTAGGCGCGTTGATTACTTGGAGTTGGTTTGCAGTGAGCAATGCTCGGCGGTTAGCTCTTGTTGCCAGCGTATCCTCCCATGACTGGGCTCTACTTACCGGGATAATGACTGGGGCCCAATCACTGCTTTTGGCAGTACCGGTTTTCGGTTTTCAGGCGGAAACGCATAGCACGTCCGAATGGTTACATTTCCTAATCGTAGCCGGCGGTGTAGCACTACTGTCGTCGGTTGTGGGAGGGGCATGCTGGAACCAGGCAAGCCGGCTGCTACCTTTGGCACTGAGTGGACAAGTGCTTGTGATAGAAACGCTAGCGGCGCTCGCCTTTGGTTTTTTGTGGGAGCATCGGCTACCTGATATGTCTGAGCTTGCGGCTATAGCGCTGTTGGTCATAGGGGTCGTTTGGTGCTTGAGTTGTCATCGTGTATCTCCCGCCCCTCAGCCTCTCGATGTTCAGCCGTCTGACTCTAATACTTAGCAATAGAGGTTCACTCTGGGAAGTCGATTGGCAGCGCTAAAGCGAAGTCTCGGGCGACCAATAGTGTGGCCGTAGCTCGGCGGGGTAAGCCGGATACGTTTGATTTCAGGCACCGCTGTAGTACCAACAGACGCGGTGGCTTTCAAATTCTGCGACTGACGGTGAATGAGCGAATGCGTGCAACGCTGCTGGCTATTCGGGATGAGCTGAAACCTTGGCGGTTTTCGGTTGCCGTCTATACCTCAACCCAGAAATGCACATCCTTACCCTGAGGATCGCTTCGCTGCATGTGCCCAAAGCAGGAGCCGTATGCGACGGCTCTGTGCGGGGGGGCGACAGGTAACTGCCAACCGTACCGCTATCGATTAGAGTTTGACACGCGAACCACATGCGTCGGCCAGATACAAAAAAAGCCACCGTAAAGGTGGCTTTTTGTATACGTGTAGGAATCAGTCGCCTCGATACTCACAACCGCTGGTGCAGGTCTCGTGAATACGAATGGCCGACAGCTCCGGCAGCAGTGGCTTCAATTGTTCCCAGATCCATTTAGCCAGTACTTCGCTGGTCGGGTTCTCCAGGCCGGGAATATCATTTAAATAGTTGTGATCAAGACGCTCATACAGCGGTTTGAAGATCGCTTTGATTTCCGAGAAATCACGAATCCAACCGGTGTGAGGATCAACCTTGCCTGCCAGATAGATTGCGACGCGAAATGAGTGCCCATGCAAACGGCCACATTTGTGTCCTTCCGGGACATGAGGAAGGCGGTGCGCAGACTCGAACGTAAACTCTTTGAAAATTTCCACAGTGTATTCAGCTCTAAAAAGTGGCATTCGCCGAAGCGAAAAAAAGCAGATGAGCAGTTTAACAGCAATGGTTTATCTGATGCGCTAAACAATGGGTTCGATCCGCGCTCAGTACAATTCAGTTTCGATTAAGTAGCAACGGTTATCCTAACCCAGCGCTAGCGGTGGCTGAATGCGTCGAACGCAGCCGTAACGTTCCACCCTTGGGATTTTCAACGATCAGGACACCCGATGAAATTGAGCGGACATCGACATTGGTTTCTCATCCTTACGCTCGCTGCTTGTGGTGCAGATGCAAGGGATCTGAACCAGGACGAAGCATTGAAATTGCGCCAGCAAGGCATGATCTTGCCGCTAGAGCAGCTCATCGAACAGGCGTTGAAGCTGTACCCTGGTGCGAAGCTGCTTGAGGCCGAGCTGGAGGAAGAACATGACCGCTATATTTACGAAGTAGAACTGCTCACGGCGCAAGGCGTCGTCCGGGAATTAAAGTTCGATGCGAGCGATAGCCGATTACTAAAAGACAAGGAAGATGATTAATGCGGCTGCTATTGGTTGAGGATCATGTCCCGCTCGCCGATGAGTTGATCTCAGGGCTCAACAGCAAAGGCTACGCCGTGGATTGGTTGGCTGACGGGCGTGACGCTGTGCATCAAGGTGCCAGTGAACCCTACGACCTGATAATACTCGACCTCGGGCTTCCCGGCCTGCCAGGCCTTGAAGTCCTGCAGCAATGGCGTAGTGGCGGATTACTCACCCCAGTTCTGATTCTTACTGCGCGTGGATCGTGGGCAGAGCGTATCGAAGGCCTCAAAGCCGGCGCCGATGATTACCTAGGTAAACCTTTCCACCCAGAAGAGCTGCAGCTGCGAATTCAAGCGCTGTTAAGGCGATCCCATGGTTTGGTCAACCAACCTACGCTGGAGGCTGCCGGGCTGCAATTGGATGAGAGTCGCCAATGTGTAGCTCAAGACGGCGTTGAGGTTCAGCTAACTGCAGCTGAGTTCCGCCTGCTGCGCTATTTCATGCACCATCCTGCGCAACTGCTCTCGAAGAGTCATCTGGCTGAGCACTTATATGACGGTGAAACCGAGCGTGACTCTAATGTCATTGAAGTACACGTTAACCATTTACGTCGCAAACTTGGCCGAGCAGTGATCGAGACACGTCGCGGGCAGGGTTACCGTTTTGGTGCAACGACCGAATGAGGTCCATACAGTCTCGCCTCAGTTTGGGGTTGATCAGCGTGCTGTTAATTGTAGGGCTGGCGTTGGCTCAAACCAGCCTGTGGTTGTTTGAGGCAGGGCTGCAACGCTATCTGGAGTCAGGTCTGCGCAATGAGAGCGAAAACCTGCTGGCCACGCTTACGCGAGGTCCTCAGGGTTTAAAACTGGATGAACTGCGCCTGGCACCTGCTTACCAGCGGCCTTACTCCGGGCATTACTTCCGCATTGACTTTTCACAAGGGCATTGGCGATCTCGATCCCTGTGGGATCTGGACCTGCCAGATCCTGTGACCGCTGGCCTGCATGCCAATTTTGAGTTGGGCAACAGTGGTCAGTCGTTGTTGGTATTGCGTGAAGACTACCGTCGGTTCGGCCACGATGTGTCGATCACAGTGGCGCAAGACTACACACCAGTAAACGCAAGCTTTGACCGTATGCGGCAGATTGGACTCGGTTTGGGTCTAGCGGCGTTACTGCTCATCCTCATTCTGCAACGT
Organism: Pseudomonas sp.; assembly: GCF_026224925.1. GTDB lineage: Bacteria > Pseudomonadota > Gammaproteobacteria > Pseudomonadales > Pseudomonadaceae > Aquipseudomonas. The sequence continues at coordinate 4,578 of NZ_JAMFRV010000150.1, forward strand.
ATCACCGTGCGGAGGGCATTACGGCCTCTTGAAAAAACCCGTGAACAGGTTGCCCAACTGCAGCGAGGACAGCGCTCCCAGCTCGACGCCCATGTCCCGCAAGAGCTGGAACCTTTAGTGGCTCAGGTAAACCACTTACTGGCCCACACTGAGGATAGTCTTAAGCGTTCACGCACCGCGCTAGGCAACCTCGGTCATGCCCTGAAAACCCCTTTGGCGGTGTTGCTCAGCGTAACCGAAGGTCCAAAGCTCGATGCTCACCTCACATTGCGCGACCTGTTGCGCGAGCAACTTGAGCAGATCGAGCGTCGGCTGTCCCGAGAGCTGAATCGGGCGCGTCTTTACGGCGACACGCTTCCAGGTGCGCAGTTTGACTGTGATATTGAACTGCCTGGTCTATTGGCAACGTTGGGCATGATTCACGGCCACCATCTTGAAATCATCAATGCTTCAGCGTCGGGAATGCACCTACCGTGGGACCGGGAAGACGTACTCGAACTATTGGGTAACCTGCTGGATAACGCGTGCAAATGGGCGGACAGCACCGCTTGTCTGACCATTACCGATCAACCTGGATACTACTGTGTGTTAATTGATGATGACGGGCCCGGCATTCCAGAGGCGCGTCGCGAGAAAGTATTCAGTCGTGGCGCACGGCTGGATGAGCAAATCCAAGGTCATGGCTTGGGTCTAGGAATTGCTCGCGATATCGTCGAGGCGTGGGGCGCAACGCTGCAATTACTAAGCAGTGACCGTGGCGGCCTTCAAGTGCGGATTGAAGTACCCAAAAAATAGTGGCCATTTGTATTGTTTCCCGACCCTAAATAGCGTTTTCTGACGAGCCGACGGATGTTTCTAAACTTTTTAATTTCCGGGCCGCTAATGATACAAGTGTATCGACTAAAACACTGGATCCCAATAAGAGTGGAAACTTATGCGTCTCAATTTGAAGGCCAAAGTACTGGCGCTGGCGGTATTGCCAGTGCTCATTTTCGCGCTGGTGATCAGCGTGACCACTGTCATGATGCTGCAGGACCAGGCGAAAAAAGAGGTTGATGAAACCCGCGAGCGGCTTTTGAGCGATGCCAAGACGAGCCTGCAAAACCTCGTCGCAGTAGCGTTAGGCGCGATTAAGCCAATGTATGACGCCTCTGCATCCGGCGACATGGCGGCGCGTGGACAAGCGGTTAAGATGCTCTCTGCCATCTCCTACGGTAAAGAGGGCTATTTCTTCGGTTACGACTCCGAAGCCGTACGACTGTTCAAAGGCAACAGCCCTGACGACATTGGCAAGAGCTTCAAGGACGTACGCGATGCCAACGGCGTCTACTACAACCGTGACCTGGTAGCTGTTGGCAAGGCCGGCACCCATTACCTGCGATATTCCTCGGCGCAGCCCGGCAAGCCTCAAGAAATTATTCCGAAGTTGGGTTACACCGAATACCTGCCCAAGTGGGACATGTCGTTCGGCTCGTCGGTCAGCATTGAACGGATAGAAGCTCAGGTTGCGGACGTGCAAAAGAGTGTCGACGCGCGCGTGCACAGTATGTTGATTAGCATCATCGGTATCGCCGTGTTGGTACTGATCATCATCGCAGTCATCGGCGCCTTCCTGACCGGCACCATCGTGCGGCCGTTACGCCAGATGAAAGCCAACCTGGATGATATTGCATCAGGTGATGGCGACCTGACCCGCCGCCTGACAGTATCCGGTAGTGATGAACTGGGTGAGTTGGCGGGCTCCTTCAACCGCTTCGTCGACAAGATTCATGGTCTTGTACGGCAAATCGCCGAAATGACGGCTCAGTTGTCTGGTTTAGTGGGCGAGGTGTCGGATCAGGCGCACCTCTCCGAGAAGGCGATGGAGCGTCAGCGCCACGAAACGGATCAAGTCGCCACGGCTATCAACGAAATGTCCGCTGCGGCCCACGAAGTTGCAAAAAGCGCTCAGGGCGCCGCTGTTGCTGCTCAGCAAACTGACGCTGAAGGCCAGGCGGCCAAGCGTGTGGTGGATGGCAGCATCAAGCAGATCCACGCGTTGGTTAACGACATTCGCAGCAGCGGGACATCCCTCGACAGCTTGCAGAATGATGTGTCTTCGATTGTTAACGTGCTGGGCGTTATTCGCTCCATCGCGGATCAAACTAACCTATTAGCGCTCAACGCGGCGATCGA